>NZ_JBPQTS010000104.1:0-27048 GCF_051386455.1 Streptomyces sp. URMC 124 | reverse complement strand
GGTGAGGGGTGTGGCTGGTGGGGGTGCGGAGAGGGGAACGGGAAGCGCGTCAGCCCTTGCGGGCGGCGAACGCCTTGGTGAAGGCGAGGTCGTCCTGCAGGATCGAGCTGCAGGTCGCGGAGGCGGAGCTCTGGGCGCCGCCCGGGCACTGCTTGTCGCGCGCGGCGGACCACATCGACAGCCAGCCGAGCCCCTTGGCCCGGGCGAACGCGGCCAGCTGCGCCGCGTCGTCGACCTTGAAGACCTCGGCGGCCACGTCGTTGACGCCGATCATCGGGGTGACCGCCACGGCCTTCCACGCGGCCTTGTCTCCGAGCCCGAGCACGCCCTTGACCTGCGCCTGCGTGGCCGTGGCGGCGTCGATCGCGTACTGGCCCATGTCGCCGTTGAAGGACGACCCGTAGTCCATGGCCATGACGTTGACCGCGGAGACGGACACACCGTTCTTCTTGGCGTTCCCGACCAGGTCGACGCCTTCCTGGGTGAGGCCCGTGGGCATCACCGGGAGGGTGAAGGAGACGTCGAGGCCCGGGTGCTTCTTCTGAAGGGCGGCAATCGCCTGGGCGCGCCGGGTGTTGGCGGCGGCATTGGGCAGCGCCGCGCCCTCGATGTCGAAGTCGACCTTGGTGAGCTTGTAGGCGTCGACGACCTTGCCGTACGCGGCGGCGAGCGCGTCCGCGGAGGAGCAGACGAGCCCCAGCTCCGAGCCGGCGGCACCGCCGAAGGAGACCCGTACGTCGCCGCCCGCCTCGCGCAGCTTCCCGATCTGCTGCGCGACGGCGTCGCTCCCGATGTCGGTGACACCGCCCCACTTGGGCGTGCAGCCGCCCCCGGAGGTGACGAAGGCTAGGTTGAAGTTCTTGACGCCGGTCTTCTTCGCGGTGTCCAGGAGGTCGTAGGAGGGGTGGAGGGAGGTGTCGACGTACGGGGCGAAGGCCGCGTTCGCGCCGCCGGGGGCCGGGGACGTCGAGGTCGGCGCCGGGGTCCCGGTCGGCTTCGGTTGCGGTCGGGACGGCGTGGGGGCCGGGCCGGTGGGCTTCGCGGTCCCCGTGGGTGCGGTCGATCCCGTCGGCTCCGGTCCGGGGTCCTTGTCCACGGAGCACTTCGTGCCGTTGATGCGGCAGTTGGCCGGAGCGTCGGCCGCACCCGCACCGGAGCCGGCGGCGACGAAGCCGACGGTCACGGACTTGCCGGGGGCGATCGTCGCGTTCCAGCCCTCCGGCTCGACGGTGACGCTGCGCCCGCTGACGGTGTGCTTGCCGTTCCACAGGGAGGTGATCTTCGTACCGGCCGGGAGATCGAAGGTGAGCTTCCAGCCCGTCAGGTCCTTCGCGGTGTCGTTGGTGAGGACGTACTGCCCGGTGTAGCCGCCCGACCAGGCGCCGGTCCGGGAGAAGGCCGCGCCGACCGAGGCGGCCTGCGCCGTGCCGGTGAGGGTGAAGGCGGCGCCCGTCGCGATCGCCGCGGCGACGCCGACGCCGGCGAGCTTCGCCTTGCGGCTCACTCGTCGGCGGTGTGCGGAGGAACCCATCGCGTGCCTGCCTGTTCTGGGTTGGGGGGTGGGTACGTGCGGCACGCTAGCGAGACCAAACCAGGCAAATCGCCGAACGGGCCTCCTGGGCCGTCGTCTTATGGCCCTCTTAAGGAACGCATCGGCGGGGGTTAATGACGGGCGGCAGGAGGAGCTCAGCGACGGAAGGTCAGCAGCGCCCGCAGGCGGCGCGGCCGGCCACGCCGCAACCTCTGTACCCGCCGCACCCGCCGCCGGCGCCGCTCACGACCGCCGGTTCCGCCGCCGTCCGGCGAGAGCCACACCCGCACCTCCGTGCCGCCGAGCACCGACCGCCCGATCCGTACGTCGCCGCCCGTCGACTCCGCGACGCGGCGCACGATGTCCAGGCCGAGACCGGTGGAGCCCGGGCCGCCGTCGCCGTGGCCGCGGCGCAGCGCGGCGTCGGGGTCGGCGATGCCCGGGCCCGCGTCGGAGACGAGCACGATCACGGCGTCGTCGCTGTGGTGGACGTCCACCGCGAAGGCGGTGCCCTCGGGGGTGTGGCGGAAGACGTTGCCGAGCATCGCGTCCAGTGCGGCGGCGAGTTCGGGGCGGGCGACGGGGACGCGTACGGTCGCGTCGACGCCCGAGAGCCGGACCGTGCGTCCCTCGTCCTCGGCGAGCGCGGACCAGAAGTCCATGCGGTCGCGGATCACTTCGCAGGCGTCGCAGCCGAGGGTGGGCCGCTCCTTCTGTTCGCCCTGCTCGCGGGCCGCGCGGATCAGCTGGTCGACCTCGCGCTCCAGCTGGGCGACGGCGGCGCGGGTCTGTTCGGCGGCCGGTCCGTCGCCGAGGGACGCGGCGTTCAGGCGCAGGACGGTGAGCGGGGTGCGCAGGCGGTGGGAGAGGTCGGCGGCGAGCTCGCGTTCGTGGGAGAGCAGTTGCACGATCTTGTCGGCCATGGAGTTGAACGCGACGGCCGCGGCGCGCAGTTCCGCGGGGCCGTCCTCGCGCACGCGGACGCCCAGCCGCCCCTCCCCCAGCTCGGCGGCCGCCTTCGCGAGCCGTTCGGCCGGGCGCACCAGCCGCAGGCCGAGGCGGTCCGCGGTGACGAGGGAGCCGGCGATCAGGCCCAGGCCGACGCCGGCGAGGATCACCCAGGAGGTGGTGACGCCGTTGGTGACGGCGCGGTGCGGGACGTAGACCTCGACCACCGCGAACTCACCCGTGCTCAGGGCGGTCGGCTGCAGCAGGGCGTAGCCGCCGGGCACGGAGGTGACGGCGGAGCGGCCGCGGCGGGCCGTCTCCACGTCGCGCGGGCCGGCCCGGCGGTGGCCGATGGCGTACGCCTCGTGCGCGTCGCGTGCGTCGGGGCCCGCCCCTTGCGGCGCGCCGTCCTCACCCGGTACGTGGACGGCCATCCGCCCGTCCCCGCCGGCCTGCGAGCTGGCGACCGCGCGCTCCAGCTGGTCGCGGTCGGTGGTGATGGCGAGCGCGGGCCGGATCTGGGCGGCCTGGCGTTCGGCGTCGGCGAACGCGCGGTCGCGGGCCAGCTCCTTGACCACCAGGCCGAGCGGCACGGCGAAGGCCAGCACGACCATCACCGTGACGGCCAGCGACACCCTGACGAGCGCCCATCTCACGGCTGCGCCGCCGGCTCCGCCAGGGGCTCCGCAGGGGGCTCCAGCTTCACCCCGACGCCGCGGACGGTGTGCAGGTAGCGCGGGCTGGCCGCGGTCTCGCCGAGCTTGCGGCGCAGCCAGGACAGGTGCACGTCGATGGTCTGATCGTCCCCGTAGGACTGCTGCCAGACCTCGGCGAGGAGCTCCTTGCGCGGGACGACGACGCCGGGGCGGCCGGCCAGGTAGGCGAGCAGGTCGAATTCACGGCGCGTCAGATCGAGGGGCACGCCGTCGAGTTCCGCCAGGCGGCGCAGGGGATCGACCGACAGTCCGCCGACCTGCAGCGCGGCGGGCGGTGCGGGCTCGCCCGCCGGTCCGCCCCGGCCCGCCCGGCGCAGCACGGCGGCCATGCGTGCGGTCAGGTGCGCCACGGAGAACGGCTTGACCAGATAGTCGTCGGCGCCGTCGGTGAGCAACCGGATGATCTCGGCCTCGTCGTCGCGGGCGGTGGCCACGATGACGGGCACGTCGGTGATGCCGCGCAGCATCTTGAGCGCCTGCGCCCCGTCGAGGTCCGGCAGCCCCAGGTCGAGGATGACCAGGTCGAAGCCGACCTGCGCCACTTCGCGCAGGGCCTCGAGAGCGGTTCCGACACTGCGGACGGTGTGCGAAGCCTCGGTGAGCTGCCGGATGAGGGCGGAGCGCACGAAGGGGTCGTCCTCGACCACGAGCAGTCTTGCCATGGGCCGCACCGTACGCCATACGAGTGAGGCACTATGAGCCAGGTGAGACGAGGAATCATGCAGGCCCTGGCGTGGGCGCTGGCGACCGCGGCGGCCATGGCGGTGTCCTGGTACGGCGTGCGCACCGTGCTGGCGGGCACGGCCTACGAGCCGCCGCGCGCCCTGCCGATCTCCGGCACCGCGACACCGGCCATCGGCGAACCGGCCTCCTCGTCCCGCCCTCCGGCCCCCTCCGCGCCGGGCACCCCGTCTCCCTCCGGCAGACAGCTCACGCCGCCGGCCCCGGACCCGTCCTCGCGCGGCGCGGACGGCGGGACCGCGGCGGCTCAGGACGCCGGCCCCCCGCCGCAGCCGGCCCCGGGCGAAGTGAAGAGCTATCCGGTCCGCGGCGGCCGGGCCGTCTTCGACCTCGGCGAGTCCTCCGCCGCGCTCGTCTCGGCGACGCCGGAGGAGGGCTGGCAGATGCGCGTGTGGAAGCAGAGCGCGTGGATCCGGGTGGACTTCATGGCCGGCACGAAGACCACCTCGGTCTTTGTCACCTGGAACGGCCATCCGCCGCGCGTCCAGACGGTGGAGAACTGAGCGGTGGCCCGCGGGGCGTAGGCGGGAGCAGGACCGGACGGCCGCACGATCCGGCGACGGCGTCCCCGGTTGCGAGGGGGCGCGGCTCGCCTAGGGTGGCAAGCGTGACCCGTCCCCCCGCCGGCCGGGAGTCGTCGTGGAGGTGACCGGCCCGCTCCGGTGGCTGCTGCGGCAGGACCAAGGGCCGGAGCACCTCCGGCGCGCCACCTGGGCCACCGTCGCCGGGCTCACCGGCTTCTACGCCTTGCGCTACGGCTTCGGCGCGCCCGCCATGGCGCTCTACGCCCTGTTCGGCGCCTTGCCGCTGACGTTGTTCTCCCAGGTCCCGGGGACGGCGAAGCAGCGGACGCGGACGTTCCTCGGCGTGCTGCCCGCCGGCTGGTTCCTGGTCACCGCCGGAACGCTGCTCGCGGCGCACTCGTGGAGCGCCGCCTGCGGCATGTTCGTGGTCGGCTTCACGGCCTCCTACCTGGGGGTCGGCGGCCCGCGCCTGGGCGGCCTGGCCTCCGCCTTCCAGCTGTACTACCTGCTCCCGTGCTTCCCGCCCTACGCTCCGGAAACGCTGGGCGAGCGGCTCGGCGGGCTCACCGTGGGCATCGTGCTGACCGCCCTCGTGGACCGGCTCCTGTGGCGCGACGAGCAGCCCGTTCCGTACCGGGTCCTCCTCGCCGACGCGCTGGAGGCCCTGGCCGGCTACTGCACCGCTGTCGGGCGTCTCATGGCCGGTGCCGGCGAAGCCGCGGATCCGGCCGGAGCGCAGCGGAGCCGGGAAGCGGCCGACCGGGCGCTGCAGGCGACCTTGCTGTCCCGGGTCGCGCCGGCGGAACGCCCCACGTCCGCCTCGCTGCGGGACCGGGCCTGCTACGACGTCCGGGCGGCCGCGCGGCACGTCCGCGCCCAGCTGGACCGGTTGCACGACGGCGCCGGAGGAGAGCCGGACCCCGGCGCCGCGCACCTGCTGGAGCGCACCGCGGCGGGCCTGCGGGGCGCCGGGCGGGTGCTGCGGTCCGGGGACCCGGGGCCGCGTGACGACGCGCTGGTGACGGCCTTGTCCGCCTTCCGTGCGGAGCGCGCCCTGCGGCTCGCGGGCGTCACCGCCCCGCGGCTGCGGCAGGACTCGGTCGTCCAGGCGGCCGCCACGGGCGCGATGATGGCCGGCGAGGGCGCCCGGATCGCCTTCGGGGCGCCGCGCGACGCCAGGTGGCAGCGGCCGGGCGGCCCGTTCCCGTACGCCTCGCTGCGCGCTCCCGTCCGGTGGTGGCGGCGCTTGCGGCTGCACCTGACCCCGCGCTCGGTCCTCCTGCAGAACGCCCTGCGCCTGGCCCTCGCGCTGGCGGGCGCGCGGCTGATCGTCGGTGCCCTCGACCTGCCGCACGGCTTCTGGGTGCTGCTGACGGTCCTCAGCCTGATGCGCACCTCGGCCGCGGACACCCGGGGCGCCCTGCCGCCCGCGTTCCTCGGGGTGGCCGTCGGCGCGGCCGTCGCGACGCTGATGCTCGTCGTCGTGGGTGACACGCCCGCCTTCTACATCGCCGCGGCGCCCGTCGTGTTCCTGGTGGGCTTCAGCGTGGGGCCCGTCCTGGGCTCCGCATGGACGCAGGGAGCGCTGACCCTCGTCCTGATCCTGCTCTTCACCCAGATCCTCCCCCCGGACCGGCAGCTGCCCGCGGTACGGCTCCTCGACGTCGTGATCGGAGGCTCCCTGGGAGCCGCGGCCGGCTTGCTCGCCTGGCCCAAGGGCGCGGGCGGCGAACTGCGGCGCTCCGTCGTGCATTTCATGGAACGGGGAGCGGAGGCGTGCGGAACGGTGACCCTCCGGCTGTGCCACGGCCGCCCCGGCAGTCGCCCCGGCGGTCACCTCGGCTCCGGTCACGAGCGCGCTACGGATCCGCTCCGCCCGGCCCACGCCGCGATGCTCCTCGCCCAGGCGGCCCACACCCAGTACCGGACGGAGCGCGCCGGCCGGGACCGGGCGACGCCGCCCTGGGAGACGGCCATGCAACCCGGCCACCACACCGTCAGCGGCGGCGAACTCCTCCTCGCGGCCTACCGGGACGGGGGCGGGGACGGCGACGGGAGCGGCCACAGGAACGGGAGCGGGGACGGGAGCGAGAGCGCTACGGAGCTGCCGCCGGACGCGACCGCCCTGCTCGCGGCCCTGGCCGAGCGCGTGGCGGCCGACTTCCTCCGGGCCACCGACGTCGTCCGCTCTGCGGGGGCCGAGGTGCCGGAGCCGCCCGGGCCGTATCCGGCGGCGGAGTCGGCACCGTTGCGCTGCGCGGTCGCGCACGTGCGGATGCCGAAGGGAGCAGGGGCGCAGGCCGATCCCGCCGCGGTCCTGCTCATCGCCGACACCGAGGCGTGGCGCACGACGCGGCCCTGGTCGTCCGCAGGGCCGCCGAGTCCGCGCGCTGAACCGGCCGCCGCCGAACGAGACGCCGGCTGCCGCCCTCCCCCTCCCCCGCGACGTACGGTGGTGAGCATGAACGATCTTTCCACCCCGTACGTCGAGGTCGACGGCCGTGCCGTCGACGCCGATCCGCTGTTCCTCGCGCTCATGGGCGGCTACGGGCACATGACCGCCATGCAGGTGCGGGACGGCCGGGTGCGCGGGCTCGACTTCCACCTCACCCGGCTGGACACGGCCAACAAGGAGCTCTTCGGCGAGGGCCTGGACGGCGAACTGGTGCGGGAGCGGATCCGGCGCGCCCTGGGCGAGGCGGGAGTCCGCGACGCGTCGGTGCGGACCTACACGTACGCGCCCGAGCCGGGCGACAGGACGGTCACCGCGGTCATCCTGCGGCCCGCCGTGCCGCAGCCCGGCCCGCAGCGGCTGCGCAGCGTCCCGTACGCACGGCCCACCGCCCACCTCAAGCACGTGGGGGTCTTCGGGCAGGCCTACCACCTGCGGCAGGTGAAGGCGGAGGGCTTCGACGAGGCGCTGTTGGTGGAGCCCGACGGCACGGTGGCCGAGGGAGCCGTCACCAACGTGGGCTTCCTCGACGGCGAGACGGTGGTCTGGCCCTCGGCCCCCGCCCTGGACGGCATCACCATGCTGGTGCTGCAGCGGGAGCTGGACGGGGCGGGACTGCCGTGGCGGCGGCAGGCGGTGCGGCTGGACGAGGTGGGGCGCTTCGACGCGGCGTTCGTCTGCAACTCCGTGGGCGTCTCGGCCGTACCGCTGATCGACGACGTGCCGTTCCCCGCGGACGCGGAGCCCGTACGGGTGCTGAAGGGGCTGTACG
This sequence comes from Streptomyces sp. URMC 124, assembly GCF_051386455.1. Taxonomy (NCBI): domain Bacteria; kingdom Bacillati; phylum Actinomycetota; class Actinomycetes; order Kitasatosporales; family Streptomycetaceae; genus Streptomyces; species Streptomyces sp. URMC 124. The sequence goes on along the minus strand of NZ_JBPQTS010000104.1, from coordinate 19,364 downwards.
AAGCCGCGCCGTGGGACGTGATCTGACCCCGGCGCTCGCCGAGTGCGCAGGGGCCCGGCCTCGGGACGACCTGCCAGGACTGCTTCGCCTTCATGCCTGCAAGGCTCGTTGCACCGGAGGGTGAGGTTACGGGCGCGGGCAGGGTCCGAATTGCCCTTCCGGGACCGACCCCGCGCGCACCGCGCTGCGGCTGCGCATCGGGGCCTTCATCGACGGCCACCTCGCCGACCCCGGTCTGTCCCCGCAGGCCATCGCGGCCGCGCACCACATCTCCGTACGCCATCTGCACCGGCTCTTCCAGGACGAAGGCACCACCGTCGGCCGCAGGATCCTGGAGCGCAGGCTGGAGAGCTGCCGCCGCGAACTCGCGCGGCCCGGCGCGGGCGCGCCGGCGGTGACGGGCGTCGCCCACCGCTTCGGGTTCACCAGCGCCTCCCACTTCAGCCGCGCCTTCCGCGCGCCGCCTACGGCGTATCGCCCCGCGCATGGCGCGCCTCGGCCCGGCGCGACCGGACCTCGTGACCGAGCCGGTCGCGCACCGATTGGATCTTGAACTGCTCCGTGGTGTAGAAATCCCCCTCGATCGATCATGATCACGTCATTTTTCACTACGGGGGATCAGTAATGACTCACACGCGACGTCTCGTCAGTGCCTGCGCCGTCGTGGCCGCACTGGGCGTCCTCACCGCCTGCGGCCCCGAGGAGGACACCGCGGCCGGCTCCGGCGGCGCCTCCTCGCAGCCGTCGGCGAAGCCGGGCGCGGACAAGGGCGGTTCCGCGGGCAAGGGCGGCTCCGGCTCCGCGGACAACGGCGGTGGCGACTGCGGGCAGCCGCCCAAGCTCCCGACCGGCCACAAGATGGTCGAGATCGCCTCGCCTCCCTCCAAGGGTTCCATGTCCGCCAAGGACGGCAAGCCGGTCTGCACGCCCAACGACTGGATCTACCACGGCGAGGGCAAGGCGAACTACTACCTGTTCGCCGAGAACGTGAAGGCGGAGCTGGCCACCGGATCCGGCTCCACCAAGACGGTCCCCGTCGGGGAACTGTGGACGCACGCCGGCGACTGCATGACGAACACCTCCGCAGTGAAGTCGCCGTACAGCTGCTCCGGGAACATCTACGACATCACCGTGAACTCCGAGGGCAAGGTGAAGACCATCAAGGAGGTCTGGCACCCCTGATCCCGCCCGGGCGGCACGCACCTTCGCCACCACCCTTGCTTTACTCTGGGTCAGCACGTTTTCGTGACGAACGACAGTACGAGGGGGATGCGTTGGGGTCCGGGGACATGGAGCTCGCCGAGGCGGTGCAGGCCGTGCGTGACGAGCTGATGAGTGCCGCCGCTCAGGGCGCCGGAAGCGACATCGCCTTCAAGGTGGGGCCGATCGCGCTCGAGTTCACGGTCGAGCTGCGCAAGGACGCCCGTGCGCGGGGCGGCATCCGCGCGTTCGTCGTCTCCGGGGAGACCGACGCCGGCATGAGCCGGACGCGCACGCACCGCGTGTCGCTCACCCTCGAACCCGTCCAGGCCAATGGCGAGCCGGTGCTCATCGCCTCCGACGACGAAGGTGACGTGTCCGGTCTCGCCGGTGCCGGCACGCTGTGAGCCGCGCCTTACCCACCGGCCGCCCGGTGGGCCCCGAGCACAACCGCGTGGCCGCCGTGCAGATCGCCGGCAGCAGGGGCAGCGGGTACCTGCTGACCCCGCGGCTGGTCCTCACCGCGGCCCACGTCGTCAAGGACGAGTCCGCGGCACGGGTGACCGTGGTGGGCGGAACGGGCAGCCACGGCGCCCGGGTGGTGTGGCGGGGCGAGGGGGCGTGCGATGCCGCCCTGCTGGCGTCCGGCGAGGACCTCGTCCGGCCGGAGACGGCCGCACGCCTGTCCCCGGTGCGCTGGGCGAGGCTGATGGACGACTCGCCCCTCGGCGGCTGCCAGGCCATGGGCTTCCCCCGCGCCCAGCACGACAGGTCGCGCGGCGTGGACCTCGAGCACATCGAGTGCGCACTGCGCCCCGGGTCGGGCATCGTCCGCAACCGGTACGTCCTGGACGTCAAGGACGCCTCACCGGAGCTGGCGAGCGGCGACTCCCCCTGGGAGGGCATGTCGGGGGCCGCGCTCTTCGCCGACGGGCTGCTGCTGGGAGTGGTGGCGGAGGCGCCCCGCAACTGGCGGCACCGGCGGCTGGAGGCGGTCAAGGGCAGGACCCTGCTCGACGACGCGTCCTTCGTCGGCGTCTTCACCCGCCATGCCGGGGCGGCCCCGTCCGTCACCGAACTCGCGTCGGCGCGGATGAGGAAGCCGCTCGCCCTGGCCGGTGCGCTGCACTCGGCGCCGCGGGACCTGGCGGCGACGGTCCGCTCGCACTGGACGACCGCCCGGCAGCAGTTCTTCGGCCGCACGGACACCCCCTCCGAGCCCTCCGCCGGCCGGCGCGACCTGCTGGCGTGGCTGCAGCAGTTCGACGACCCGTTCACCGACGACGTCGAAGGCCGGCGCGAGCTGATCGACCGTTGGCTGACACCCCCGGACGTGACGCCCGACCTGAAGGTCCTGAGTCTGCTGGGCTGGCTGGACCCGGACGGGGAGGCGGTCTGGAAGGGCGCGCGCGTCACCATGGAGTCGCTGGCCACGGCGTGTCTGGAAGGCCGTCTGGACACCGGCGGCCCGGCGGCGGAGCTCTACCGGGACCTCTGCGCGGGCGGGCTGCTGGACGCACTCGCTTCCTTCACCGAACTGCGCGGCCTGCAGGGGACGCAGGAGGCGTGGGACGACGCCCGGGAGTCCTGGCGGCGGGTGGCCGGGGCGGCCGGCCTGCCGGAGGAGCACCGGGAGTGGGCCGACGGCGGCGCGCGCGGCATGCTGCTGGCGGCGCTCCTGCCCGATCCCCGCATCGGGGAACGGATCCGCACCGGCTTCGGGCGCCTGACGCCACCCGCCGCCGGAAGCGTCGGGTGGTACGACCGGTTGTGCGAGCAGGGCGGCGATCCCGGCTCGCCCATCGGGCAGCTCGTGCGCACCGACTTCGCCACGCTCGCCGCGGCCGAGGCGGAGCGCCTGGAGCAGCGGGCGGCGCGGGAGGCGGAGCGGCGGGCCGGGCTGGAGGCCAAGGCGGAGGAAGCCCGCGCGCAGTGGGCGGCCTATGCCGAACACGAGCGTCAGTGGGCCGCCTACGAGGGCCGCTCGGTGCGCACCGGCCGCGCGGTGGGGTGCGGGCGTCCGCGCCACGCTGTGGCTGGGCGCCTGGGGCGTGGTGTCGGTCCCCGCGGCGTGGCTCGTGTGGGGCTGGACCTGGCCGTCCATGGCCGCGACGATCTCCTGGCACCTTCCCCTGCTGACCCTGGCGGCCTACGCGGCCCGGCTGCCGAAGGCCGTACGGCTCGGTGCGGCCTATTCCCCGCCCCTGCGGCACCCGCGCAAGTAGCTCCCGTCCGGCCTCGCGAGCCTCCGCGGAAGCCTGCTCAAGGCAGGCTGCGTGTTCGGCGCGGTCCTGGTCGCCGGGGTGCTGCTGCACGACGTCGGTCAGGTTCTCACGACCATTCTCTTCGTCTGCCTGTGCGTGGCGGTGTACCGGTACGCCGGCCACGACGAGGGCGAGGCGCCGACGACGCTCCGCGACTGGGACGACGAGCACCGGGCACGGGTGCGCGCCCACGTGACCTTGCGGCGGGAAGCCGAAGCCCACCGTGCGGTCACGCTGCACTTCTCGTCGTCGGCACAAGAGCGGGCCGAGGCCTACAGCGCGCTCGTGCGCGACTTCGCCGACGGCCGCGTCGACGTCGCCGCGTACAGGCGCCGGCTGCGCTCCACCGGCTCCGACGCCGGCTAGGTGCCGGCCGGCGGCATTCGCCGTACGGGCAGGTGCCGCCGGAGGCCCCGGGAATTGCTCAGACCCTCCGGATCGCGCCGCCGTCGTCCAGCCGGGCGATGCGCCGCTGCGCGGCGTGCGCGGCGGCCGGGAAGCGCGGGTCGGGCCGCAGCGCGTACTCGCGCAGGCACGCCTCGGTGAACTTGATGACGTGTTCGTCGCCGTGCTCGGCGGCCCGGGCGCCCAGTTCGTCCGGCGGGGGCACGTCCCCCGCTTCCGAGCGCCAGGCCTGCGTGCCCTCCTCGCGCCGGTCGGTGGTGAAGACCAGCAGGAAGGCGGTGTGGACCTGCCAGAGCCGGGCCAGGGTCGGTTCGTGCAGTTCGTGCGGCAGGTGCGGGAGCACGAGGCGGACGGCGGCCGGGGCGGTGACGCCGTGGACCAGCGGGACCGGGAACACCTCGGGGTGGCCGAGGTAGACGTCGGCGAACTGGAGGGTCATCTCGCTCAGCAGCCGGGGCGCCTGCTCGGCGGCCAGCCGGCCCAGTGACGCCTCGTAGCCGGGCAGCTGGGCGAGGACGTCCAGGCGCCGGCGGGCGGCCCGCGGGCCCATCGGGCCGTCCGGGGCCACGCGGGGCAGCGCCGCGACCGCGGCGGACAGGCTGTGGGAGCCGCCGAGGTGCGGGCGGCCGGGGAGTTCGGCGTAGCGGGCGGCCCAGTAGGCCAGGCCGCGGGCCAGCTCGTCGAGTTGGAGGGACGTCGGTTCGCCGGCGGCCGCGTACAGGCCGCGTACGGCGTGGGCGGTGCGGATGAGGCCGTGGGTGAGCCCGGCGAACAGGCCCGGGATCAGGCGCGGCCACCAGCGGACGAGGACCTCGTGCCAGGGGGCGTCGGCGAGTTCGCGGGCGAAGAGCCGCTCCCAGTCCCCGGCCCGGTCGAAGGCTCCGAGGGCGGGACGCCACGAGGCCTCGTCCGCGGGGTCGAGGGCGAAGCGGGCGGCGGGGGGTTCGTGGTGGTCCATCGCCTTCCGGTAGCGCTCCACCCAGCGGGCGACCTCGTCCTCGTGCCCGAGCAGGGCGAGCGCCTCGGCGCCCATGGGGCCGTGGTTGGCGAGGTCCACGCCCTGCCCGCGCTCGTACCCGAGGTCGTCCAACCGTTCCAGAGCATCGTTGAGCGCATCGCTGTAGCTGATCGACGTCATGGCGCGACCCTTCGACTATCCAAATAGTTTGGAGATCCAAAGCGTATACACTCGTAGTATGCAGCACTCCCCAGAGGCCGGGAAGGCCCCACGGAAACCGACACCGGCCGAGCTCGAAGTCGTCGGCCTTGTACCGCTGTTGGAGCCGTTCTACCGGGGTGCGGTGGTACGGGGCCTGATGCCGGAGCCGCTGCGCGACGCGATGGACACCCATGGACTGACCCCCCGTCATGGCGCGGTGCTGCCCCAGCTGCTGGCCGGGCAGCCCCTGACGGTCGGTGAGATCGCCCGCAGGCTGCAGGTGTCGCTGCCCACCGCCAGCGACCTGGTCGGCGGTCTGAGCCGCGCGGGCATCGTGGAGCGGACCGAGGACCCGGCGAACCGCCGCCGCGTCCTGGTGTCCCTGGCCGAGGAGTACCGCCCGCCCCTGGAAACCTTCATCGTCCGGCGCACCGAGCCGCTGCTGCGCGCCCTGGAGGGGCTGTCACCCGACGAGAGGGCGGGTTTCCTGGCCGGGCTGACCGCCTGGGTCCGCGAGGTGCAGAGGTAGGCTCCGTCGCCGCGGGACGCCGCGGGCGGAACGCGTTCCGCTCCTCATCAAAGGAAGACGAAGCCACCATGCCCTTCGGGTACTTCATCCTCATACCCGGCTACGCCCTCGCCGTCCTGGGCGCGGCCTACGGCTTGCTGATGCAAGCCCGCGCCCGCCGGGCCCGGCGGGCACCCGCCCCCGGCCCGGAGCTCCCGCCCGTGACCACCGAGACGTGGTGGGGAAGACAGCCGGCCGCCGGCGGCGCTCCGCGTGACGTGCTCGAGATCGCCTGGCTCCAGGGAGGCGCCGCGCGGACCGCCGACACCGCGCTGCTGACCATGCAGCAGGACGGGCTGCTGCACATCGACCGGCAAGGGCACCTCTTCCTCGCCCCCGGGGCCCGGCCGCGCACCCCCGTCGAGCGGGCGATCACCACCGAGTGCGCGGAGGCCGGGCGCAGCGGGGCACCGGTGGCCCTGCGCGACCTGCGCAAGCGGCTGATCGGCCATCAGGAGACCGTGGCGATCGGCGCCTCGCTCACCGAGCGCGGCCTGGCCTACGGTCCCGAGGACTGACGGCGGCTCCGCGTCGGGCACCTGCTGCTACGCCTGTGCGCCAAGGTGTATCCGTGGCTGGCGGCCCTGGCGATCGTCATGCTGGTGTTCTCCTTCGACACGTCCGTGTCCGAAGCCGGGTTCTCCGCGCACCGTCACGGCATGACCGTCGCCTTCCTGCTGGCCCTCGCCGGCTTCGCGTGCCGGGCGGTCAGCGACAACGTGCTGCCCGGCCCGGCGCCCGCCACGGCTGACGGCCGGCACATGGTGCGAGATGCCCAGCGCGTCCACAAGGCCCGGCGCCCCCGCTCGCCGTACCCGACCGCTGTGACGGCGTCGGCGGCCGCGGCGGGCGGTGGGGTGGCCTTGGCCCTCGCGCTCGACGGCGCCGGCGCGCTGCACGACGCGCCCCTCTGCGACCTGCTCACCCAGTGCGGCGTCGGCTCGGACCCCACGGACTCCACGTCGTGGATGTCCGACGTCATCGGCGCGCTCGACAGCGGCTCGGGACCGGGGCGGTGGCGGCTCGGACTCCGGCAGTTCGGACTCGGGCGGCTCCGGCGACTCCGGGGGCAGCAGCAGCGACAGCGGATCGAGCTCCGACAGCAGTAGCGGCGGCGGGTTCTGACGCGGGCTCCGGGCACCGCCGCGGGCCCGGGGAAGCCGGGTGCCGCGTACCGGGCCTCGGGTTCCGGGTGCCGGGCGCTCGGATGTCAGACCCTTCCGGCATGATCGTGGGCCTGCCCGGAGTTCCACGAAAGAGGTACGTCTTGCCCGCATCCGCCGAGTCCCTGATAGCCGAGGTGCCCGCCTTCGCGGCCCACGCCCGTACGGCGACGCTGCTGAGGCCGTCCGAGGGCGCTCCCGGCGTCCGGGACAGCTCCGTCGGCGGGCCCCTGCTCTGGCCCGAGGACGAGCCGTGGCCCCTGTGCCGGGCACCGCACGCGGTGCAGGTGCGCGAGAAGCTGACGGACGACGAGCGCGAGACCTGGCAGCGGATCGACCGGGCCATGAAGGAGCGGCGGCGCCCCGGCCGGGCGTACGAGGTCACCGAGGAGGAGGCCCGGGTCCAGCAGCAGATCATGGCGGGCGCCTCGGCGCTCGACATGATCACGTGGGAACGGATGCGCTGGGTGCAGGACTCCTCCGGCCCGGGCGTGCCGATGGTGCCCGTCCTGCAGTTGTACGCGCGGGACGCTCCCGCGGCCGCCCCCTGGCCGGACGGTGCGGACGTCCTGCAGATGCTGTGGTGCCCGACCGAGCACAGCGACCCTCCGGGCCAGCCGCGCTACTGGGGACCCATGGTCACCCTGCGGTACCGCTCGTCGTCCCCGGTGGGGACCGTGCTCGACCCGCCGCGTCCGGACCGGGCCGACGACTGCTACCTTCCCCGGCCCTGCGTCCTCGACCCGGTGGAGGTCACCGACCTTCCCGACCAGGACGAGCTCCCCGAAGACCTCCACGCCGAGGGCGACCGCTGGGCGGAGGCCCACGGCGTGGAGTACCACCGTGAGCTGGCCTGCCGCCCGGGCTGGAAGGCCGGCGGCTGGCCCAGCTGGCACCTCACCGACCTCATGTCCATCGACTGCTCCTGCGGCGCCCGCATGCGGCTGTTCCTGACCGTGGACAGCAGCCACGACGGCCCGGACGTCAGCGTGGGGCGCCACGGCGAGCTCCGCGTCTTCACCTGCCCGGCGGATCCGGCCCACCCCATCAGGCTGAACATCCAGTAGCGGACCCGGGCTCCAGGGGGGCAGGCGCTCAGAGCCCGTCCGTGGCTTCCTGCCGTCCGAGCACGAGGATCCGTCCTTCGGCCGTGCCGATGAACACGTCCCCGCCCGGTGCGGCGCTCAGGCTCCTGGGCGTGAGGGCGTGTCCGCCCACGGCGGTCGGCCGGCGGCGTGTCACCGCGCCGTCGGCCGGCCGCACGGTCAGCAGCTCCTTCGCGCCGGTCACCGCGAGGAGGAGCCCGCCGACGGCGTCCACCGCCGTGACCTCCGCGTCCATGCGGTGCGCCCACACCACCTCGCCGCCGGGAAACGCGCGGCGGAGCAGGAACGGTCCTCGGGCGGTAGCGGCGACGTGGACGAGCCCGGGTCCCAGGCCGTCCCTGACGTACACCCCGGGCCCGCCGCCCACCGGGCCGTCCGGGCACTCCTCCCACCGCAGCGGGAACAAGCGCTCGACGCCCCTCGGCGAGGCCTCGACCACCCACTTCTCCGGGCGCGGCCCGTCGTCGTCGGTGCCCTGCAGGAAGAGCAGGTGCGGGCAGCGGCGGATGCCGAACGCGAACGACGCGTCGCACTCCCCCAGCGCCACCGTGGCCAGCCGGCGCCCCGTGGGCGTGAACACGGGTGTTTCGGAGGGTGGCCACCTGGCCGGCGGGAACAGGTCGCGCGAGTCCCGGGCCGCCCACGCGCCGTCGGCCCGCGCGGCGAGCCGGGCCGGGAAGTCGAGACGGTGCTCGGCGAGGACCGCGCCGTCCGCGAGGTCGACCCGCCGCAGAAGCGTCTTCCGGTCGTCGCTGGTGCCGGCGATCACGGTGACCCACGCCGTGCGGTCGTCCGGCGCCACGTACACCTGGCAGCCGGAACGCTGGAAGGCGTCCTCGGGCCCGGGCACGGCCCACAGCAAGGAGCCCTCGGAGGACCAGCACTCCAGCAGGCTGCTGTTGAGCGGGCAGCAGAGCACCCGGCCGTCGCGCAGCGCCTCCACGGCCATGACGTCGGTGCGGGGCGTCCACGTCCGCCCCGCCTCGGCGGCCAGGGCGACGAGGCGTTCGCCGGGCCGGTATCCGGGCGGCAGCGGCGGGCCCCAGTCCATCTCCTCGCGCGCCACCTCCTGCCGCGCCCCGAGGTCGATCTCTCCGTCCTCGGCGCCCAGCCACGCGTCGCGCTCGACGACGCACTGCGCGAGGGCGTCCTCGCCGTCCCGCTCGTAGCGGAGGTCGGGTACGGAGAAGGTCACCCGGAGCCTGCGCTCGTCGAGCCAGCGCAGCGCCGCCACGCCCACCCCCGTGACGGGGAAGGAGGCGCGGCGCCGGGATTGCGGCTCGTAGAGGAACAAGCCGCCCACGCGGTCGTGGTCCTCGCCCCGCTCGGTGGCGACGGCGAGCAGCGGGAGGACCGGGTGGAAGGCGAAGGCCTCCACCGGGTGGCCGACCTCCACGAGGTCGGCCAGCGAGAGGTCGCTCGTGCGGTAGACCGCCACCCGCGGCCCGCCGCCCGGCCCCGTCCCGGAGGCCGGGGTGACCAGCCAGGCCCCGTCGGGGCTCACCGCACTCCAGTACGGCCGGCCGGCTTCGAGGAAGGGTTGGTCAGGTATCGCGCGCATCCCCGCATTCTCGGTGACGCCCGGCCGGTCCGGTGCAACCGGGCCGTTCCGGACGGCCGTGAGCGGGAACGAGCCACCCCGGACGGACTCCGCTCCTCCTCCACGAAGGGGCCGGGATCCTTGAACGGTTCCGGTCACCGGACTGACCGCAGGAACGGGGGGGGCCGCATGTTCGGGTGGGGGAAGCCGCCGGATGACGAGCTGAGGAAGCTCGGAGAGGCCATGGCCTCCTTGCAGCGCGATATGGACCACGCGCTCCGGGATGGGTTTCAGGAGCTGCGCGGGCAGAACGACGGGCTGCGTCACGAGCTCGGCGGCGGCCTGGGCGGCAGGCTGGGCGAGCTGCACGAAGAGCTGCGCGATCTGCGGCGCGCGCTGACCGAGGTGCGCGAGGACGTCGCGGAGACGCGCCGGGAGAACGAAGCGCTGCGGCACGAACTGCGGGCCGCCTGCCGGGAGCGCGCCGAAGGGCCCTCCGAGCGGCGCGAGGCCGTACGGGCGCCGGAGCCCCTGCCCGTTCCTCCCTCCGACGAGGGTGCGGGCGCGGGCGCGGAGGCCGGTGAGAGGACGCTGGAGGCGCGGCTGGAGAGTGCCGCGGGCATCGGCGCCGCGGAGCTGGTGTGTCACCGCGACACCTGGGCGTACATCGTGGAGCAGGCCGCGCGGAACGCCCACTTCAGGGTGCCCGGCGAGGTCACCGCCGGGGAGGACGGCCAGGCGAGCGTCATCGTGTCCGGCCGCAGTCTGATGGCGATCCTCACCGCGTTGCACGCCGTCAGGCAGCAGGGTCCCGGCGGCGATCCCGGCGACTGCGCCCTGGCCACGAAGTTCTACGAGCGCATTGCCGAGGTCGTGGACACCGTCGGTCCGGACGCCCGCCGAAGCCCGGAATCGGGAGCGGGGGCGAGGGCCGGTGAGGCGGCGCGGGAGCGGACGGTCATCGTCATCGACGACCGCCCCGGTCAGCCGTGACCGGCACGCCCGCCGGCCCCTGGCCGGTCCCCGGCCTCCTCACTCCAGCCCGGGGCGGGCCGCCTCCTCCAGGGCGCGCCGCGTGATGTTGCGCGCCATCCCTCCGAAGACGACCGCGTGGAAGGGGGCCACGCTCCACCAGTAGGCGTGTCCGGCCAGCCCGTGGGGCCGGAAGAGGGCCCGCTGCCGGTACGTGGAGCGCGACGGCCCGTCGGGGGTGACGCAGAGCTCCAGCCAGGCGCGGCCGGGCAGCCGCATCTCCGCGCGCAGCCGCAGGACGTGGCCGCGGTCGATCTCCTCCACGCGCCAGAAGTCCAGCGAGTCACCGAGGCGCAGCGCGTGCGGGTCGCGCCGGCCGCGGCGCAGGCCCACTCCGCCGACCAGCCGGTCGAGCAGGCCGCGCAGGGACCAGGCCAGGGGGAAGGAGTACCAGCCGTTCTCGCCGCCGATGCCCTCCACCACGCGCCACAGCTCGCGGGCCGGGGCCTCGATGTGCGCCTCGCGGCGGTCCTCGTAGAGCGTGCCGCCCGACCACTCCGGGTCCGAGGGCAGCGGGTCGCTGGGGGCGCCGGGCGAGGAGGCGGAGGACCAGTGCGTGGCCACGTCCGTGTCGCGCACCCGTGCGAGGGCGAGGCGGACTGCTTCGTTGAAGCCGATCGCCCCCTCGGGCGGGGCCGGGGCGTAGCGGGCGAAGTCGTTCTCGCGGCAGACGACCTCGTGGCGCAGCGACTCCACCAGTGGTCGGGCGATCGAGGCGGGCACCGGGGTGACGAGGCCGACCCAGAGGCTGGACAGACGGGGGGTCAGGGCGGGTACGGGCAGGATGAGGCGGCGCGGCAGGCGGGCCACGGCGGCGTAGCGCATCATCATCTGCCGGTAGGTCAGCACGTCCGGGCCGCCGATGTCGAAGCCGCGGTTGACGTCCGGCGGGAGCCGGGCGGCGGCGAGGAGGCAGCGCAGGACGTCCCGGACGGCGATGGGCTGGATGCGGGTGGCCACCCAGCTGGGGGTGACCATCACGGGCAGCCGTTCGGTGAGGTAGCGCAGCATCTCGAAGGAGGCGGAGCCGGAGCCGATGATGACGGCGGCCCGCAGCTGGGCCGTGGGCACGCCGCTGTTCCGCAGGATCCGTCCTACTTCGGCGCGGGAGCGCAGGTGGGGCGAGAGTTCGCGTTCGGCCACCTGGCGCGGGGCGAGCCCGCCGAGGTAGACGATCCGGCCCACGCCGGCCGTCTTCGCCGCGCGGCCGACCGCGAGGGCCGCCCGGCGGTCGGTCTCCTCGAAGTCCGTCCCGGTGCCGAGCGCGTGCACCAGGTAGTAGAGGACGTCGACGCCCTCGCAGGGGCCGGCGAGGGTGTCGGGGCGGGTGACGTCGCCCCGTACGGCCTCGATGCGGTCGGCCCAGGGCTGGTCGCGCAGCCGCCGGGGGTCGCGCACCAGGCAGCGCACCCGGTATCCGGCCCGGAGCAGCTCCGGGACCAGGCGGCCCCCGATGTAGCCCGTGGCTCCCGCGACCAGCACCAGCGGCGGCGGCCCGGGGCTGCCGCCGGGCCGGGCGGTCCCCTCCGGCGTCGTCTCCATACCCTCACGCTCTCCCGGGACGGCCCTGCCGCGCAGGCGAAGCTGGGCCTTCCGGGTGTCCGCGGGGGCTCGGGCGCCGGGAACGGGGTTGCCGCCGGCGGGGGCACCGCGGCTAGGGTGCCGCGCATGGCCCCCTTGATCGTTTTCTGTGGTGACCCGCTCGGCCCCCGGCGGACGGACCCGCACTTCGCCGGCGAGGCCCGCGCCGCCCGCGCGCTCGGGCTGCGGACCGCACTGCTGGATCACGACGCGCTGCTCGCCGGCGACGTCTCCGGCGCGGTCCGCGGCGTGCCGCACGGGGCCGGGACCGCCTGGTACCGGGGCTGGATGGTGCCGTCCGGGCGGTACGCGGAGCTCGCCGGCGCGCTCGCCGACCGCGGGGTCACGCTGCTGACCTCGCCGGACGCCTACCGGCGTGCGCACGAGCTGCCGGGCTGGTACGCCACGCTCGCCCCCGCCACCCCGCAGAGCGTCTGGCTGCCCGCCCGGCCGGGCCACGCCCCGGGCGCCCACGAGCTCGCCGCCCTCACGGCGCCCCTCGGCGGCGGGCCCGCGATCGTCAAGGACTACGTCAAGTCCCGCAAGCACGAGTGGCACGAGGCGTGTTACGTGCCGGAGCTCGCCGATACGGAGCGGCTGGCCGCCGTGGTGGCCCGCTTCGTCGCGCTCCAGGAGGACTTCCTCGCCGGCGGCGTGGTGGTACGGGCCTTCGAGCGCTTCACGGAGGCCGGGGAGGCCCGCGTGTGGTGGGTGGACGGGCGCCCTGTCCTGGTCACGGCCCACCCGGACCGCCCCGCCCTGCGGCCCGAGCCGGTACTCGACACGGTGTCACCGCTGGTCGCGGCCCTGGGCTGCCGATTCGTCACCACCGACCTCGCCCTGCGCCAGGACGGGGTGTGGCGGGTGGTGGAGGCCGGGGACGGGCAGGTCAGCGATCTGCCGCGGGGCGTCGCTCCGGCGCTGCTGCTGGAGGCCCTGGCCGGGGTGCGGTAGCAGGCGGCTGCCTCAGCCCTTGAACGGCACCGTCCGCCAGGGGCTTTCCGGGTCGGTGACCAGGGCCCGGTGGGCGTCGAGGACCGTCGTGTACCAGGGGCCGAACTCCTCGTCGTCGAAGTGCAGGCACCTACCCAGGACGTAGCCGGCCGAGAACTCCTCCCACGAGTCGTAGGCGGTCTGCGCCGCCCGGGACGCGCGCTCGATCGCCGTGTGCGTCTCGGCCTCGGTGGCGTAGCGCGCGCCCAGGCCCCAGCGGGCCATCTTGGAGCCGCGGCCGATGTCCCAGGCGGCGATCGTGCGCACGAAGCCGTCCGGAGGCAGGAGCCCGTCGGCGCGGAAGCGGGCCTCGTAGCGCAGGACCTCGCCCACCAGGGCGCGCAGGTGCGCCACGAAACCGGCGAAGTCGGCGTCGTCCGTGGTGCTCCCGCCCTCCTGGGCGCGGGCGCGCAGCGTCGACTCCACGGTGTCGCGCCACTCTCCCGGATCGACGCGGCCGCCCCGGGCGTGGACCAGCGCGGAGCGCGCTCCCAGGACGAAGTCCCAGTACCAGGGGCTCACTTCCTCGCCGAGGAGCCGCTCCTGGATCGAGAGCCAGTCCTCGCGGCCATGCACGCCCCAGCTGTCGGCGATCCGCTCGACCTCGCCGCGGTAGCCCATGCCGTGCCAGTGCGGGGTGTTCCAGGCGTCGCCGTTGGTGAAGCACAGGTGGGCGCCGCAGGCCAGGCCGTGCAGCAGCGGTCCGGGGGCGGGGGCTCCGGTGCGCCGGGTCACCACGCGGTCCATCAGCGCGTCCGGCGAGAACAGCTCGTGGTGCAGGTCCAGCCACACGTCCCGCTCCTCGTCGCTGATCAGGAAGTACTGTTCGCAGGGCGTGGCCGCGTTGACGGCGAGGACGTCCACGCCGTCGGGGACGATCTGCGCGAGCGCGCCGAGGGTGGCGTACTCGTAGACGAGGAACGGGTGCGGGCGCGGCAGCAGTCCGGAGGTGTAGACCTGTGCCGCGGTGTGCCCGTCGGGGGTCTCGATGGTCAGCATGGGGTGCTCGTCGTCGCCCGCGGCCCGGGCGTGGTCGAGGCGCACCGGGTAGTACACGCCCTCGATGGCGAGTGTGCGGAGGTACGCGTAGGCGTTGTCGGCCCGGCTCACCTTGTACAGGTACTGCTCCAGATCGGTGGGCGCCTGCCAGCGGGAGCCGTCCTGCGGTGCGGGCACGAGCGGGAAGAACTCGTCGTGCGCCTCGTCGTGGGCTGCCGCGTGCATGGGACTCCTCGTCGTTCCGTTCCGGTCCGGGCCCGGTGTCGGCCTCAAGATCGCCCGAGTACGGTAACGGCGGCCCCTTCACGGCCCGGACCCGGGGGCCGCCGCTGCCGCGGACCGGTGCCCCGCCGCGTCATGTCCCCGCCGTCGGGCGGTGTTCACGAGCGTCCGCACCATGGCGGCGCCCGCGGTGACGGCGGCGAGGTGGAGCAGTACCGCGACGACGGGCTCCTCCGGCGGGGTCACACCGGCCGGGTGGGCGAACGCCACGAACAGGGTGACGGGCAGCTTCCAGCCGCTCCACGCGAACAGCGAGCCCGAGCCGAGCCAGCCGAGGGCCAACGGGAGCGACCGGGGCAGCCGGGCGGGACGCTCGCGGGTGAGGGTCCACAGGGCCGCGGCGCCCGCCAGGGCCCACAGGGCGCCCAAGCCGGTCAGCAGGTGTCCGTCCGTGGTGCGTTCGGACGGGTGGGCGACGCCGAGGGTGCCGCCGGCCGCCCAGTACAGCCAGACCAGGCCGACAGCGGCCGCGACCCAGGGCGCGGCGACGGCCGCCCCCCGTGCCCCGGCCTCGTTGCGGACCCCGGCGCCGTCGCCGATCCGCCCGGTGAACGCCTCCGGCCAGCGGCGCCGCAGATAGGCGGGCAGCGCGACGGCCAGGCCCAGTCCCATTCCGACGAAGCTGCACTGGACCAGCACCGCTTCCCAGCCCGGCATGGAAGGGTCGTCTCCCCCGCCGTCCGGCGCGTCGGCGGCCGGAGAACCCAGCAGCGCGCTCAGCACGGAGTACGGCAGGACGGACACGAGGAAGCCCGAACCGGCCCAGGCGACGAACGCGACCAGCCATCCTGGAATGCGCATGCCCCACGGGCGCACGAGCGCGAGGGCCAGCGCGATCCCGATCGCCGCCATGCCGACGGTCACCGTGTTGAGGAGCACCCACCCGGGCAGGTTGAAGCCCTCCCCGATCGGCAGCACGCCCAAAAGCGAACCGGCCACCCACGAGACCTTGATGAGCAAATACGGTGCCAGCGCCAGCGCCGCCCCGTAGGCCGCGCACCGCCCGGCCCGGTCCCAGCGTTCCACCCGGACGTCCCTCCTCTTTCGACAGGAGTTCCAGCCTCGGGCCCGGGCCGGCCCGGTCACGTCCGCCGCCGGGAGCATCCGCCTCCGCCGCGGGGCGGAGCCCGGCCTCCCCCTCCGGGCGGGCCCCGGGCCGGGGGATGAACCGACCCGGTCAGGTCGTGTACCGGCCGACCAACTGCATCATGGCCACCAGGAACACCAGGATCCCGATCCCGTAGCCGCCCACGCGGGCGCCGCCCCGGGGGAGGAAGGTGCCGATCACCGACCCCAGCGTCACGACCGGCACGGCGGCCCAGACGAGGGCGAACTCGCCGCCGAAGCGCATCGGGCCGCGCACGCCGTCCTGGCAGGAGTCGCAGGCGATGGCGAGCAGCGGACCCAGGATCCCGGCGACGACGCCGGTGACGAGGACGGCCGCCGCGACGACGGCCGACCAGAGCCACTGCCCGGCAGTGCGCCGCGAGGGGACGGCGGGGCGGACCGGGGCGTCGGCCGGGGCGGGGGCGTCGGACGTGGTGCTGGTGTTCTCCATGTGACGGACCCTACGAACCGCGCCCGCCGGCGGGCATCCGCCGCCGTACTCAGATCGCCCGGCCCGGTGACCTGGGTACGTGCTGCCGCCGGACCGTACGAGCCGTCAGGACCTCAGGCCGCGAACCGGCGCACGTAGCGCTTCTGCCAGGGGGTTTCGACGGCGTGCCGGTCGTAGTGACGGCGCACGAAATCCACGGCGCGGGCGGCGGGGACCCCGTCCAGGACGGCGATGCAGGCGAGGGCCGTGCCGGTCCTGCCCCGGCCGCCGCCGCAGGCGATCTCGACGCGCTCGGCCGCCGATCGCGTCCACGCCTCGTGGAAGGCAGCCCGGGCATCCGCGGCGCTGCGGGGCAGCCGGAAGTCCGGCCAGGGCAGCCACCGGGCCTCCCAGGGGACCTCGGGCGGTGGCTTGCCGAGCAGGTACACGGCGAAGGAGGGCGCCGGGCCGCCGGGCAGGGGCCGGCGCAGCCCACGCCCCCTGACCAGGCGTCCGGAGGGCAGGCGCAGAACGCCCGGATCCCCCTCCGTCCACGTCGCGGTCACGGGCGTCACGCCACGGCTTCCGGCCGGCGGGTGGTGCGTACCGTGTCGAGGTAGGCGGACACGGCGTCCCTGTTGCGGATGAGGCATTCGATGCGCTCGGTCATGCGGTCGCGTTCGAGCTCCAGGGTGGACAGCATCTCCGGCGTCGCGTCGGGGAAGTGGATGACGCGTGGCCGGTCGAGGCACGGGAGGATCTGCTTGATGATGCGGGTGGGCAGCCCGGCGTCGAGCAGACCCCTGATCTGCAGGACGCGGTCCACGAGGCGCTCGTCGTAGTGGCGGTAGCCGTTCGGGGAGCGCTGGGAGACGATCAGCCCCTGCTCCTCGTAGTAACGCAGCAGCCGACGCGACGTGCCCGTGCGCTCCGACAGCTCCCCGATCCGCATGATCCGCCCTCGCAGTCCGCCGAGTTGACCCCTGACACCCGTGTGACGGTTCGAGCATACACACCGGGTCGCGCACCGGGAGGCCCCTCTCGCACGGCTGCCCCCGAGGGGCCGTTCTCCCCCGGGGGTGACGCGTCCGTGCCGGTCAGCCGAAGCTGACGGTGTTCGCCAGGACGACGCCGTGGCTCTTGACGTCGATGGTGATGCGGTCGCCGTCGGCGATGCGGAAGCCGTCGTGGAAGCTGGCCTCGTCGGCGCCGAGGAGGACGTAGTTCACCAGGCCGGGGCGGCGGACGGCCGGGTAGCCGAACAGGTGGTCCGTCATGTCCTTGACCTTGAAGTACAGGGAGTCCTCACCGCAGTCGAAGTTCCCTTCCCACGCCGCCACTCCGTCCCGCTCGATGGTGACCCGGCCGGTCACCGACCGGGGCGGCTCGCCGAGGAAGAGCCAGGGGGCCATGGAGGTGTCGCAGAGCTTGCAGTACGGGTTCCAGCCCGGGTTGCGGCGGTGCAGGCCGATGTCGCACAGGTCGTTGCCGAAGGTGTAGCCGGCGTAGTGCGGGGTGCCGTCGGCGTCGTTGACGTAGACGAGGGCGACCTCGGGCTCCTCGATCAGGGCGACCGCGGAGGCGGGGACGGTCAGGGGCTCGCCGGGCATGCGCAGCCAGGAACCGAAACCCTTGAAGAACCAGTTGGGTGCGATGAACTCCTCGCCCTCGGCCGGCTCGGTGTCGAACTTGGACTTGTGCGTACGCATGAAGCCGCTGAGCAGCGCGTTGTTGGTGCTGGTGGGCAGCAGGGGCGGCAGGAAGCGCAACTGCGGGTCCCCGGCGGGCACCGTGATCCACTCGGCGCCGCCGGTGAGGGCGGCGACGAGTTCCCCGGGGCCGCTCGTGGCGATGACGGCATCCCGGACCTGGCCCTCGGTAACCCGGTGGAGGGTCAGGGGCTCGCCGGGAACCGGCTGGGCGAAGCCGGCGTAGCGCTCGCCCTGGTACTCGCACTCGAAGAGGATCGGCGTGGAGGCGGTGGAGGTCATGGTGGTCTCCTGTGACGTCTTAGGGGGTGGGTGCCCGGTGGCTACGGGGTGTGGTGTGCCGGTTCGGGGCCGGTCAGGCGTGCAGGGCGTCGTGGGGGCGGGCCGCGGGCGCTCCCGTGAGGCCGGCCAGGACCTCCTCGACGCGGTCGAGCGAGGCGCGGATCCAGGGGAGGCCGACCGGGTCGGCGGCGCCGAGGGCCGCGGTGCGCTGCTCGTCGGTGTCGCCGTAGAGCCGGCTGGTGGCCGCGCGCAGGCGCAGGCTCCGCGGTTCCTCCCCGAAGGCCTCGCCCGGCAGGACGCCCACGCCGTAGCGGGTGAGGAGGAGCCCGGCGAGGTCCGCGCCGGTGTGCACCCCGTGGGCCTCGGCGAGGTGCTCCCGCAGGGGTGCGAAGTCGGGGTACAGGTAGCAGGTGGCGCGCACGGGGGCCAGTTCGGCGCCGGCCGCGGCGAAGCGGGCGGCCACCTCCCGTGCCACGGCGGCGTGCAGGCGGCGGCTCGCGGCGACGTGCTCGACGATTCCGGGGGTCTCGCCGAAGGCGTAGGCCGCCGCCGCCTGGACGGGGGCCGCGGCGCTGGACCAGATCTGGCTGGCGATGCCGGTCAGCCGGGTGTGCAGCGTGTGCCCGACGGCGCTGTCGGGCAGGCGGGCGACGCCGATCCGCCAGCCGCCGGCCGCCAGGTTCTTGGTGAGCCCGGTGGTGACCACGGTGCGCTCGGGGGCGAACACGGCCGGGGAGACGGCGGGCGTGGCCGCGTCGAAGACGAGGTCGCAGTAGATCTCGTCCGAGATGACGGTCAGGTCGAGGTCCCGGGCAGCCTCTGCGAGGCGCCGTACGGTGCCGGGCGAGGCGACGGTGCCCGTGGGGTTGTCGGGCACGGTCACGACGACGGCCCGCGGGTCGCGCCCGGCGGCCCGGGCCTCGGCGACCGCCTCCCGGAGCCGGTCCGGGTCGGGCACGCCTCCCTGGCCCGGCAGGACGGGGACGGGCACGGGGCGGGCGCCGGCGAGCCGGGCCTGCGCCGCGTAGCTGACCCAGCTCGGCACGGGGACGACCACGTCGCCGCCGACGGCCAGCAGGAGGGCGAAGAGCAGGGGTTTGCTCCCCGGCCCGGCCACGACGAGGCCGGGGTCGGTGGCCAGGCCTCGCCGCTCCCAGTAGCCGGCGGCGGCGGTGCGCAACTCCGGGCTGCCGGCCACGGGCCCGTAGGCGTTGCGGCCGGCGGCCGCGGCGAGCCTGGCCTTCAGGACGGGGTGGACGGGCAGGCCGATCTCTCCGCTCGTCATGGGGAGTACGGGCAGGCCTGCCAGGCGTCTGCGGGCGAGGGATTCGTCGGCGGCCAGCGTCGCCGACATCGTCACCGGTGCGGTTGGGGGCATGGGAGGGCTCCAGCAGTGGGGTTGCGGCAGGGAAGTTGCGGCCATCTGTGGCACGAAGGCTGCGGTACGGGGGTGTGGGACGTGAGGCGCCCGGCACGGGTCCCGCAGGGTCTTGCGCCCGGTGGGCCGTGGCGCCGGCCGGCCGCCGCCGCGGGAGGGGGCGGCG
>NZ_JBPQTS010000103.1:0-27116 GCF_051386455.1 Streptomyces sp. URMC 124 | reverse complement strand
GAGGGAGCAGCGGAAACGGCCTCGCGCACGGAGAACCCGGACGACTCGGATGACCCGGACGCCGCCCCCGCCCCCGCATTGCTGCGATACAGACGCACCCAAGGCAGCGTCTTCCGCTTCCACGCCGCCTGGGCGACGTGGATGAAGACGCAGGCGCGGTAGTCATCAACGGCTTCAGTCGCCGCGCCCGGCGGGGCGACCGCGTCGGCGATGTCGGCGACCCATTCCGCGGTGCGCGACCACCATTCGGCCTGGGCGGCCGAGGTCTTGGGGTAGTCGGCGACGCGCTTCTTCAGTTCGGTGCCGTGCTCCGGCCACACCGCGGTCGCCGCGCGCGAGCGGAACGCGCAGCGGTGCCGGCAGCCCTCGCAGTCGGCGAAGGGGGCGAGGGCCGCGTCGACGCCCGGGGTCGTGGCGGCGAAGGCGCGGAAGCGGTCGGCCAGTTCCGCGTTGCCGGCCAGTGGCGCCCGCGCGATCCCGCTCTCCGCGGCCGCCTCGGCCCGTACGTTCGGCACCCGGATGAGGGCCGGGCGGTCGATGCCGTCGTGGTGGGCGAAGGCCTGGAACGGTTCCAGGGACGAGGCGAACCGCTCCTGGTCGGGGGAGAACCGCATCGTTCCGCCGATCAGTTCCCGGTCCGTGGCGGACGGCAGGCGGTGCATGACCTTCAGGTTGGTGTTCTTGTACGCGTCCTCGATCAGCTTCTCGGGGACCTGCTCGACGATCACCAGGCCTTCCCCGTACTTGCGGTTCTCGGCGAGCGTGTTGGCGAAGGCCTGGGCCGCCCGCGCCTGCGCGTTGCCTTCCTTGCCGTCCCCGCCGGAGGCGACGGGCCGCCCGAGCAGCCGGTGGGCCTCCTCGATGACGGTGACGTGGGCCAGGCCGTCTCCCCGCCGGGTCGCCTTGTAGTGCTCCGTCATGGTCTGCAGGATCAGCGCGGTGACGAGGGACTGCTCCTTCTCGTTGTCGCCGACGCCGGCCAGTTCGATGACGACCGGCCGGTTGAGGAGCTCCTCGATCGGGTACGAGCGCGCGCAGTCCAGCGTGCTGCCGCAGGCGCCCTCCGCGAGGGACTCGGCCCGCAGCCTGGACGCGGCGATGATGTTGTCCTTGACCTCGCCGGAGTACCCGAGCTGGTCGCACTCCTTGCGCATCTCGGCGATGAAGTCGCGGAGGGTGGGCCACGCCCCGTCGTGGGCGGGCGTGGAGACGTCGGTGGGGACGATGCCCTTCCGCGCGTACGTGTTGCGCAGGGCCTTGTTGTAGATGGCCGGCAGGGGGTCCCAGAGGCCGAACGCCGCGTCGAAGCAGGCGAGCAGTCCGGCGGTGTGGGCGCTGATCCGGACCCCGTGCGGCACCTCGAAGGGGTTCAGCCGGAACGGTGCCGTGTTCTCGTCGCCGACGGTGAGGACGAGGAGGTCCTCGAAGCCGGGGCGGGTGGCGAGCCAGCGGTAGTCGTCGAGCTCGGAGTTGACCGGTTCCAGCACGAGGAACGGCACCTTGTGGTCCCGCCAGAGCTGCTGGCAGAAGGCCAGGGTCGTGTTGGTCTTGCCCGAGCCGGTCGTCCCGACGAACAGCGCGTGCCGGGAGAGGGACCCCAGCTCCACGCCGAGCGGCCCGGCCGGTGCGCCGTGCACCAGCTGCCGGCCGAGTTCGATGGCGGGCCCTTGCGGCCGGTAGTCGGTTTCCAGGGCCATGTCGGGCCTGCGGACGGGGAAGCCCGTCATGTGCCCGTGCACGGCGAGGGGAAGCCGCAGCGCCGCACCGGCCTCCCGCGCGTCGACCAGCTCGGAGAGCAGGCGCAGCGGCGGCGACAGCGGTTCGGGCAGCTGCCAGCGCTGGTCGCCGCCCCAGCGGGCGTGTTCCAGCGTCGTGATCCCGGTCCACGCCGCCGCCAGCTCCGGCGGCGCCGGCCGTACGGTGACGTGGGCCGGGCCGGTGAAGGTCTCCGTCAGTGCGGTGCCCTGGGCGGCCCGTTCCGGCGGCGAGACCGTGGCGCCGACGAGCTCGGCGAGGGATTCGGGAAGCGGGTTCGGGGAGGCGAGCGCGATGCGGATGCGGAAGGCGCGGTCGGTGTAGCGGCGCGCGGCGTCCGCGTACACCTTCGCAGCGTCCACGGCGAAGTTGTCCGGGGAGAGCTGCGTCGCCGGGCCCCACAGGCCCTCCGGCAACTGTCCCGGCGTCCCCAGGCGCCCGTAGTGCGTGGCGATCTGGTGCAGCATCGGCCCGAGGTCGTCGGGCACCCGGTACGGTTCGATGCCGACCGTCAGCATGAGCGGGTACGGGTGTGCCGCGAGCGCCTGCCACAGCGCGTCCCAGGGCGGCGCCGCCGCGGTGAACGGCTGCGGGGCGAGGTAGTACTGCACGCCCGCGTCGGGCCGGTTGGGCAGGCCCGTCCGGTAGCGCTTACGGATCTCGGCCAGGCCGGCCGGGTCGGGAGTGAACGGCGTGAGCCACCGCGCCACTTCCGCCGCGTCCTCGACCGGCGCGGTGTGCACGTGGTGCGGCAGCTGCGCCAGCCGGTCGCGGAGCGCGAGAGCCGCCGTGACAGCGGACTGCTGTGCCGCGGCCGGGTCGTGCGGACTGTCGCCGCGCACCCGGGCCAGCAGCGCGCACGAGATCCTGCGTTCGGCCGGGTCCGTCAGATAGCGCAGCTCGATGCGCGCGTCGTGGTGGGTGTCCCACTGGCCCGCCAGCCAGGCCGCCTCCGCGGCGACGGCCTTGATCCGGCGCTCGTCCTCCGAGAGGTCGGCGTACTCCCTGGTCTCGGTGAGGTCGGCGGCGGCCTCGATGCGAACGGCCGCCCAGGCCCACACCGACGTGCCGTCGCCGACGGTCAGGACGCCCGGCGGGGGCGTCCTGTCGCTCTGCTGGTCCATGGTGCTCAGCTGGTCCACGGGGAGGCGGGGCCGTGGCCGCCGGGCACGGGCGGAGCCGGCGGCGCGGGCTGCGGTCCCGGCTGCGGTACGACGGGCGGTCCGGCCTGGGGCACGGGCGGGGCCGGCGGCGCGGCGGGCACGACCGGCGGCGTCGGCACGACCGGCGGCGCGGGCGGGGCCGGCGGGCCGGCGGGGCCCTGGCCGGGCGCGGTCATGATCGGGAGGTCCTGCCCGAAGGTCGAGGCGATGGGCACCTCGATGCCCTGGACCGCGATCTCCACGCCTTCCCGGACCGCCGAGTGCACGGCCTCGCGCATGGCACGCGGCCGCTCGGTGCGCAGCATCTGGTTGACGTCACCGGTGCGGCCCATGAACCCGCCGACGAGGTCCTTGAAGTACGTGCCGATGATCCGCCACCCGCGGCGCATGCGCCACATCGTCCAGCCCATGTAGAGGCTGGTGCCGTACGCGAAGACGGACACGTAGGCCACGTAGCGGCCGTTGCTGACGACCAGCCGGTTGCTGACCACCTCCGGCTGCAGGATGTCGCTGCGGATGCGGGACGGCACGGCCGTCACCGGGATCCGCCGGCGGGACAGCGCGCCGTAGATCGCCGCGTAGGCGGAGGGGGACGCCTGGGCCTTGTCCTCCAGCAGCGTCCGCCACTCCGAGACGGGCTCGGTGAAGGAGGAGAAGAGCAGGACGACCCAGAAGACGATGAACGACAGGATTCCGCCCGTGCTGATGGCGCCGCCGGCCTCTTCGAAGTCCCAGTCGTTCGTCAGCAGGCCGAACAGGGCGAAGAACAGCCACACCAAGGTTGCGGTGAAGGCCGCGGTCGCCCAGAGGCCGATGACCGTCCGGAGCGTGACCGACTCGTCGAAGCTCAGCTCGACCCGCTGGTACTTCAGGGTCTGGTTCCGGTAGGAGCCGTTGGGGCCTGCGGATTCCGAGGCCGCCCAGCCGCCCGGTCCGGGGCTGCCGCCGCCCGGATAAGTGCTCATGTCGTACTCCGCATCGAGGCCTGACGTGTCGTGACGCGTCCGAGGTGTCCGACGTGTCCGGCGTGTCTGGCGTAGAAAGGCCGTTGATCGTTTGGCACGGCAACTTATCGGAATTTCATGCCGGGTAGACCGGCCCGCCGGGAACGGGGTGGGCAAAAGCCCTGAAACCCCGTCAGCAGCGGACCGGCTGGCCGCTCTGGCGGATGATCGTGTCGGCGGACATCCAGCCCGCGCTCTTCGTCCCGTCGATGCGGACGTAGAGCCACTTGTGGCCGTAGGAGTTCTCGACGGAGCAGTGGAACCAGAGCTTCGTGCCGCTCTTCGCCGCCGCCACGGAGCCGCAGACCTTGTAGGGCCCGTTGAGGACGTGGCGGTCGCCGGTGACGTAGCCGTACGTGCCCGGCTTCGGGTCGTGGTGGTTCCAGCCGCTGCAGGTCGTCGGCACCGTGGGTTTCGCCGACGAGGCGCTCGGCTTGGCCGAGGGAGACGCGGAGGGAGACGGCGAGCCGGACGGCTTCGCGGTGGAGGCGCTCGCGGACGGGGAAGCTCCCGGGGAGTGCAGGCCGGTGGCCACACCGCCCTCGTTCGGCTGCTCGCCCACCGACGGCGAGGCGGGGGCCTCCGGCGCCGCCGCCCGGGGCTCGTCGTCCTTCTTGCCGCCGCCACTGCCGCTGCCGGTCAGGGCGTACGTGACGCCGCCGCCCGCGAGCACGACGAGGGCGGCCGCCGCCGCGATGAGGGCCCGGCTGCGGCGCCGTCCCCGGTCGGCGGCGGGGGCGCGGCCCGCGGACGATCCGCCGGAGCCCGGTTGCGGAGGCTGCGGAGATGGCATCGGCTGCGGCGACGGCGACGGCGACGGCTGCGCGTGCAGCGGGCCGGGCGCCGGATAGCCGCCGGCGTAAGGATTCTGCGGCGAGGCGGAGGGCTGAGCGAAGGGGGAAGGCTGCGGCGACGGCTGGGGCGACGGCTGGGGGAGAGGCCCCGTGAACGACGGCGCCGCACCGAACCCGGCCTGCGGCCCCGCACCGAACCCGGCCTGCGGCCCCGGCCCCGGCGCCGGAGCCGGCGGCCTGAGGTTCGCCGTGGACGTGTCCGCCTTCCCGCCCACGTTCCCGCCCACGTTCCCGTCCGCGCTCCCGCCCGCGGCGATACGTTCCAGCATCTCGCGCGCCTGGTCGGCGCTCGGCCGGTGCTCCGGCTCCTTCGCCATCAGCGCCTGCAGCACGGGCCCGAGCGCCCCCGCCCGCCGCGGCTCCGGCAGCGGATCGGTGACGATCGCCGACAGCGTGGACCACACGGACGTCCGGCGGAACGGCGACGTGCCTTCCACGGCCGCGTACAGCGTCATGCCCAGCGACCAGATGTCCGACGCGGGGCCGGGCTCCTTGCCCTGCGCACGCTCCGGGGGCAAGTAGTCGAGGGAGCCGACGAGCTGACCGCTCTGGGTGAGCTTGGCCATGGCCTCGTCGCCGGAAGCTTCCATGCTGGCGATGCCGAAGTCGGTGAGCACAACTCTCCCCCAGCCTCCGGCCGGGGGGACCCCCATCTCGCTTCGCTCGCCGTGCTCCAGCAGCACATTGCCCGGCTTGACGTCCCGGTGCAGCACGCCGGCCCGGTGCGCCGCGTCGAGCGCGTCCATCAGCTTGGCGCCGATCGCCGCCGCCTCGTGCGGCTCCAGCGGGCCGCGCTCGGTCAGCACGTCGTCCAGCGAGGGCCCGTCGACGAGCTCCATGACGATGACCGGCAGGCCCTGTTCCTCGGTCACGTCGTGGACGGTGACCACGCCGCCGTGCCGGATGCGGGCGGCGGCCTGCGCCTCGCGCTGCATCCGGGTCCGCAGGTCGAAGAGTTCGGCTTCGGAGGAGTCGGTGAAGGCCCGCAGGACCTTGACGGCGACCTCCCGGTTGAGCAGTTCGTCCACCGCGCGGGCGACGACTCCCATGCCGCCGCGGCCGATCGTGGCGGTCACCCGGTAACGGCCGCCGAGGACCTTGCCCACCAGCTCGTCGCCGCTTGCTTCCCCCGCCGTCACCACGCGCTCCGTTCCGTCAGTCCGTCAGTGCTGGCCTGCCGGCCACCGCGTCCGGCGGCCCAGGGTAAACAAACAAGGCCCAGGTCTTTGACCTGGGCCTTCCTTACCTCTTATGAGAGCGGGTGACGAGAATCGAACTCGCGCTCTGAGCTTGGGAAGCTCATGTTCTACCATTAAACTACACCCGCGAGGGCGCCTGTTTTGTGGGCGCCTCATCGTTGCACACTCTACCCCATCGAAGGCCCCCGGTGCACTCACCGTGTGGGCCTTCCTGCTGTGTGTGGAGAGTGTGGGGCCGGTGGGGATGCCTGCGTGGGGTCCGGGAGTTGGGGCGTACCGTGGGGCGGCGGAAGCCGGTGGGGGCTGCCGGGAGTGCCGCGTAGGAGCGAGTCCTATACATCCCCTAATGTGGCTTTTGTCTTTCACGTGAATGGGGAAAGGGAGCTCTATGGAGCGCACCGTCGTTCGTTGTGCCGAAGGGCACGTCTTCAGCACCGCTTCGTTCCCGATGCAGCACCTCGGACCCGACCGGATCGGCCCGGGGCGGCTCCTGCGCTGCCCGCGCTGCGCCCGGCTGCGGCACTCCGTCCCGGTGGCCCTGCAGAAGCGCTGAGCGGGCGCCGGCCGGACGGTGATCAAGCGGCGCGGGCCCGGTCCGCTCGGACCGGGCCCGCGTTGTCCGTCTTCTCCGCGTATCCTCGACCCGTGCTTCTCTCAGACAAGGACATCCGGACCGAGATCGACGCAGGCCGCGTGCGGATCGACCCGTTCGACGAATCGATGGTGCAGCCGTCGAGCATCGACGTGCGGCTCGACCGCTACTTCCGGGTGTTCGAGAACCACCGGTACCCCCACATCGACCCCGCGGTCGAACAGGCGGACCTCACCCGCGAGGTGATTCCGGAGGGCGACGAGGCGTTCATCCTGCACCCCGGTGAGTTCGTGCTCGCCTCGACGTACGAGGTCATCACGCTCCCCGGCGACATCGCCTCGCGACTGGAGGGCAAGTCCAGCCTGGGCCGGCTCGGCCTGCTGACGCACTCGACGGCCGGCTTCATCGACCCCGGTTTCTCCGGGCACGTGACGCTGGAGCTGTCGAACATGGCCACGCTGCCGATCAAGCTGTGGCCGGGGATGAAGATCGGGCAGCTGTGCATGTTCCGCCTGACCTCGCCCGTCGAGCATCCTTACGGGTCCGCGAAGCACGGTTCCCGCTACCAGGGACAGCGTGGGCCCACGCCCTCGCGGTCCTTCCAGAATTTCCACCGCACCCAGGTCTGAGCAGAGCAAAAGGCGAAGAGCAACAGTGAGTGAGATCCGCGAGAACCTGACCTACCCGATCTTCGGGGAGGCCATCCGTGAGCTGGCGCAGACCATCGCGGACGACGGCTACGAGCCGGACATCATCCTGTCCATCGCGCGTGGCGGCGTCTTCGTCGCGGGCGGTCTCGCCTACGCGCTGGACTGCAAGAACATCCACCTGGTGAACGTCGAGTTCTACACCGGCGTCGGCACCACGCTCGAGATGCCCGTCATGCTCTCGCCCGTCCCGAACGCGATCGACTTCTCCAACAAGAAGGTCCTCATCGCCGACGACGTCGCGGACACCGGCAAGACGCTCAAGCTCGTCCACGACTTCTGCCTCGAGCACGTCGCCGAGGTGCGCAGCGCCGTGATCTACGAGAAGAGCCACTCGCTCGTGAAGTGCGAGTACGTCTGGAAGAAGACGGACGAGTGGATCAACTTCCCGTGGTCCGTCGAGCCGCCGGTCGTGCGTCGTGAGGGCCAGGTCCTCGACGCCTGATCGCAGCCGCAGCGAGGCGAAGCGAGAAGAGCCCCGGTCCCCGCCGTCTCGGCGGGACCGGGGCTCTTCGCTTGCGCGCTTCCGGCGCCTTGCGCCGGCTAGAGCGTCCCCAGCTTCACGATCGACAGCAGCGCGATCAGCTGGATCGCCGACGCGCCCAGCGCCCGCGGCCACGGGATGTCGTGCGACTTGCTGACCATGGACGTGAGCAGGTAGCCCGCCAGCAGCCATGTCGCCCAGCCCAGCACCTGCACCAGCAGGTTGTCGCCGCCGAGGAACATGGCGAAGAGCAGGCGGGGCGCGTCCGTGATCGCCATGATCAGCATCGACAGGCCGACCGTCGGCTGCCACAGGCCGTCGCCGCCGAGCTGGCGGGCCAGCGTGTGGGTGACCGCGCCCAGCAGCAGTCCGGCGAGCACCATGACCACGCCGGTGATCAGGACCGACGGCAGGCTGTTGGCGAGCGAGGCGTTGAGGACGTCCTCGCGGGCCTTGTCGAAGCCGAAGACGGCGAGCAGGCCGTAGACGAACGTGACGATCAGGGCCGGGATCCACACGGCGTGGTCGCGCATCTGCCAGAAGGTGGCGGACGGGCGCATCACTATGCCCGTCAGCAGCTGCTTCCACGGCAGGCGCGGGCCCGGGGGCGGGGCGGGCGCGTTGTTGTACGGGTCCTGACCGCCGTACGGGTCCTGGCCGCCGTAGCCGCCCTGCCCGCCCTGGCCGTACGGGTCCTGCCCGCCGCCGTAGGCGTCGGGGGCCTCGCCGAGGCTGAACTGGCGGGTGTGGCCGGCGTCGTCGGGGCCGTGGCCGCCCTGCCCGTAGTACGGGTCCGGGCCGGGGCCCTGCCCCTGGTGGTAGCCGCCCCCGTGGCCGCCCTGGCCATGGCCGCCGCCCTGCCCGTAACCGCCCTGGCCGTACGGCTGGTGGCCTGGACCGGGGCCGTGGCCCTGCGGGCCGCCACCGGCGCCGAAGTACTCCGGCTCGCCGTACGGCGGGGGCTGCTGCTGCCACTGGCCGCCGCCCGCGCCACTGCCGCCGGCGTAGCCGCCCTGGCCGCCCTGCGGGGCGCGGTACTGCCCCGGGCGCTGTCCTTGCTGCGCGGGGCCGGGGTCGTTCGAGCCCTGTCCGCGTCCCATCCTGAATCCAGCCACGCTTCGAACGTACCCGCTCCGTGAGAGTGCCGAGACGGGCCGTGGAGAACGGGCCCGCCATTGCGGCCGAGCTGTGACATCCCCTAAGGGAAATATCGGGGGTTGGCGAGCCGTCCGCCGTCACGGCCGCACCTGCCGCGCCCGCCGCATCCGCCGTCTCAGCCGCGCCTCACCACCGCGTAGATCGGCGAGAAGATCATGCCACCGACGAGGGCCCAGCCGCCCGCCTGCAGGAGGGCCTGCGCGGTGCCCGAGGGGTCCTCGCCGTTCAGCGCCGGCGTGCAGCCGTAGGCCACCAGGACCGCGACGGCGGCGTGCACCGACTGCATGACCGGCGACCACGGGAGCGCGCGCAGGGTGGTGCCGCCGATGCCCAGGGAGAAGAGCAGCACCCAGGGGAGCAGGCACAGCCCGACGATCAGGGCGATGGCGTTGACGATGCTGCCCTCCAGGTTCGGCTGCCACTTCCCGGCCGCCATCCGGTGCAGCTTCTCCGCCCTGCCCAGGTACGCGCCGAGCGAGGGGTCGTCGGGCGCCCACATGGCCGTGAGCAGGCCGCCCTCGCGGACGGGGTCGTGGTAGGTCGTCCTGCCGGTGGCGAGCTTCACCGGGCTGCCCGGGACCGTCACCTTCAGCTCGTAGACGTAGCCGCGGACGAGCTCGGGATTGTCGTCGTCGTACTGCTTGTCCAGCAGGTGCGCCTCCGCGACGGTCGCGACGACGACCTCGGCGCCGGCGTGCTGGATGGCGGTCTGCCGGCTGTTGGAGCCCGGCATGCCGTGCAGGCCGAGGGCGGTGAGGCAGGCGGCGAGGGCGAGCGCCGAGAAGGACAGCTGCCGCGCCTTGGACAGGCCAGCGGAGCCGAAGGTGTCCGGCACGGGCCGGAAGCGGCTCTGCTGGACGCGGCGTGCCGCCCGCCGCCCCGTCTCCGTCTCCAGGACGGCCTTGACGTCCTCGCGCTCCCTGCGCAGCCCGTACCAGCGCCGCACCCACAGCAGCACGGCCCGCTGGACCCACGCGGCCGCCGCCGTCCAGACGCAGATGAGGACCCCGGTGTGGGGCGCGGGCTGGTAGTCGATGCCCAGTGCCCAGACGCACGCCGCGACGACGGCGGCGTAGGTCAGGATCGCGCTCGCGCGCGCGGCCTGCGTCAGCGCGTTCTGCATGACACGCGCTCCCCCCTGATTCACTTCCCGGTCGGTCCTGCTTGATTCCCCACGACCAAGTGGATCATGAAAAGGCAGCGGCCGGTGCCCGCGGACCGTCGCGGGCACCGGCCGTGCGTCCTTGCGGAGCGGCCTACTTCACCGGCTCCGGATCGGGCTTCGGCGCGCCGGCGGGCTCGCCGTCGCCGCCGTTGCCCTCGTCACCGTTGCCGTCCTCCTCGGGGGCGGCGGGCGTCTTGACGGACTCCAGCAGCAGCTGGGCGACGTCGACGACCTGGACGGACTCCTTGGCCTTGCCGTCGTTCTTCTTGCCGTTGACCGAGTCGGTCAGCATGACGAGGCAGAAGGGGCAGGCGGTGGAGACGATGTCCGGGTTGAGGGACAGGGCCTCGTCGACGCGCTCGTTGTTGATGCGCTTGCCGATCCGCTCCTCCATCCACATGCGCGCGCCGCCGGCGCCGCAGCAGAAGCCGCGCTCCTTGTGGCGGTGCATCTCCTCGTTCCGCAGGCCCGGCACCTTGGCGATGATCTCGCGCGGCGGCGTGTAGACCTTGTTGTGGCGGCCCAGGTAGCAGGGGTCGTGGTAGGTGATCAGACCCTCGACCGGGGTGACGGGGACGAGCTTGCCCTCATCGACGAGGTGCTGCAGCAGCTGCGTGTGGTGGATGACCTCGTACTCGCCGCCGAGCTGCGGGTACTCGTTGGCGATGGTGTTGAAGCAGTGCGGGCAGGTCGCGACGATCTTCTTCTTCGACTTCTCGACCTTGACGCCCTCTTCGGCGTCCTCGCCGAAGGCCATGTTCAGCATCTCGACGTTCTGCTGGCCGAGCTGCTGGAAGAGGAACTCGTTGCCCAGGCGGCGGGGGGAGTCACCGGTGCAGTTCTCCTCGCCGCCCATGATCGCGAACTTCACGCCCGCCATGTGCAGCAGCTCCGCGAAGGCCTTCGTGGTCTTCTTGGCGCGGTCCTCCAGGGCGCCGGCGCAGCCGACCCAGTAGAGGTAGTCGACCTCGGTGAGGTCCTCGATGTCCTTGCCGACGACCGGGACCTCGAAGTCGACCTCCTTGGTCCACTGCAGGCGCTGCTTCTTCGGCAGGCCCCAGGGGTTGCCCTTCTTCTCCAGGTTCTTGAGCATCGTGCCCGCCTCGGACGGGAAGGAGCTCTCGATCATCACCTGGTAGCGGCGCATGTCGACGATGTGGTCGACGTGCTCGATGTCGACCGGGCACTGCTCGACGCAGGCGCCGCACGTGGTGCAGGACCACAGGACGTCCGGGTCGATGACGCCGTTCTCCTCCAGCGTGCCGATCAGCGGGCGCTCGGCCTCGGCCAGCGCCGCCGCCGGGACGTCCTTCAGCTGCTCCTCGGTCGCCTTCTCCTCGCCCTCCGCATCCTTGCCGCCGCCGGCGAGCAGGTACGGAGCCTTGGCGTGCGCGTGGTCGCGCAGCGCCATGATCAGCAGCTTGGGGGAGAGGGGCTTGCCGGTGTTCCAGGCGGGGCACTGCGACTGGCAGCGGCCGCACTCGGTGCAGGTGGAGAAGTCGAGCAGGCCCTTCCAGGAGAACTCCTCGACCTTCGAGACGCCGAAGGTGTCGTCCTCGCCCGGGTCCTCGAAGTCGATCGGCTTGCCGCCGCTCGTCATCGGCTGCAGCGCGCCGAGCGCCACGTCGCCGGAGGCCTCGCGCTTGAACCAGATGTTCGGGAACGCGAGGAAGCGGTGCCAGGCCACGCCCATGTCGGTCTTCAGGGCGACCGTGATCATCCAGATGAAGGACGTCGCGATCTTCAGGCCCGCGAAGAAGTAGGTGAGGTTCTGGAGCGTCGAGACGTCCATCCCCTCCAGCCATGAGACGACCGGGTACGAGACGAAGAACGAGGCCTCGTAGCCGTCCACGTGGTGCTGGGCGCCCTCGAGCGCGTGCAGCATGAAGATGCAGACGCCGACGATGAGGATGACGGCCTCGACGAAGTACGCCTGGCCGGTGTTGGAGCCGGCGAAGCGGGACTTGCGGCCCGGCTTGCCCGGCCGGTTCAGCTGCCGGATGACGATGAGCGTCAGGATGCCCAGCGCGGTCATCGTGCCGAGGAACTCGACGAAGACGTTGTACGGGGCCCAGTCGCCGATGACGGGCAGCAGCCAGTCGGCCTTGAAGAGCTGGCCGATGGCGTTGACGATCGTCAGCAGCAGCGAGAAGAAGCCCACCGCCACGAACCAGTGCGCCACACCGACGATGCCCCAGCGGTTCATCCGGGTGTGGCCCAGGAACTCCTTGGCCACGGTGACGGTGCGCTGCACGGGCTCGCCGGTCCGGGTGCCGGCGGGTACGGGCTGACCGAGCCGCATGAAGCGGTAGATCTGCACGATGGCACGGCCGAACAGCGCTACGCCGACCGCGATTAGGACCAGCGACACGATGATCGCGGCGAGTTGCATGGGAGCGGCTCCTCGAACCTGCGAGAGCGGGATTACTGTCTAGTAACTTATCCAGTCCGTACGAGACTACTCACTCTCCCGCGCGCGATATAGCCGCATCGCCGGTGATCTGTGTCGCTCAGGGCACCCTCAGTGGAACCCGGTCGGTGGAGCTCGGCCGGCTGGAACCCGGTCAGTGCAGCTCCGGCAGCACCAGGCGGCGGACCGGGTGCGTCCGCAGCCGCACGTCCCGCTCGATGCGGCAGGCGCGGAGGTGCAGCGCCGTGCAGGCCGCGGTGGTGGCCACCGCGATGCCGGCCGCGGCGAGGAGCCCCCAGCGCCCCGCCGCCGTGTCCAGGAAGTAGGCGGGGACGCAGACCAGCAGGCCGTAGGTCCGGAAGTTCCAGAGGCTGCCGCCGCCGCGGGTGATGGTCCGCGGGCTCAGCAGTCCCCGGTTGACCCACAGGCCGGTCTCCCGGACGACACCGTTGCGCAAGAGATACGACCAGCCTAGGACGATCTGGGCGACGGCCGCCTCGGGCAGGAGGTTCGCCCACGTCCAGGAGTTCGTGGTGTGCCCCATGGCGCCCCAGACGGCGATCCCGGACGCGGCGATGCACAGCAGCACGATCAGCCGGTAGTGCCAGCTGCGGACGTAGCGGTAGGCCGTGTTCAGGGGGCGCTCCGGGAGGGTGTCCCAGCTCCGCTGGTCGGCGAACTCGGCCAGGGCCAGGCAGACCACCGCCCGCAGCCGCAGCTTCCGGGGCAGGGCGTTCAGGAACCGGATCCGCGGCTCGGACAGGCCCGCCTCGCGGAGCATGGCCAGGGTGATGGCCAGCAGGGCGTCCTGATCGTGGCTGTCCATGAGGCCGGAGCCGGGGCGGAGGCAGGTGGCCTCCAGGTGGTGGGCGAGCTGGCGCCGGTAGACGGAGTCGCTGTCCTGGGTGAAGACGTAGCGGAGGCTGCCCCGCGCGACGAGGACCCGCTGCAGCTCCCGCACCAGGTCCTTCCCGATCCGGGGAGCGTGCGTGAGGATCTCGCGGGGGCCGCCGTCCCCCGAGTACTGCACGAGGCTCAGGGCCGCCATGATGCGCGGGTCCGGGGGCGGGGGCTCCGGCAGGGGGAGCGGCAGCGCCGGATCCCGCACGAAGACGGCGGCGATCCGCCCGGCGATGGCCACCAGCGCGTCCCCGGGCCCGTGGGAGAACGGGCGCCACACCCAGGTCAGGCAGTTGCCGGGA
Organism: Streptomyces sp. URMC 124; assembly: GCF_051386455.1. Classification (NCBI taxonomy): domain Bacteria; kingdom Bacillati; phylum Actinomycetota; class Actinomycetes; order Kitasatosporales; family Streptomycetaceae; genus Streptomyces; species Streptomyces sp. URMC 124. The sequence continues at coordinate 13,423 of NZ_JBPQTS010000103.1, read as the reverse complement.
GCGGACGGCACCGGGGCGGTGCGCAGCTCCGCCTCGATCTCGGGGACGGACAGCAGCTCGCCGAGGTAGGCGGCGCACAGGGAGGTCGTCTGGCTGCTCGGTTCCACCCACAGCAGGGCGTTCAGGGCGAGCGCCGCGCGCGGCGTGCGGATGGCCCACAGGGCTTCGAGGGCCTGCGGCTGCCCTTGCGCCGCGAGGCGGCTCAGCACGGGGACGGCGATGTCGCCCATGGCGGTGATGGCCGGGCCCGCGGCGTCCCAGGGGATGCCGCCCGCCAGGACGTCCGCCGCCCTGGGGAGGTGGGTGGCCGCCAAGGCGTGGCAGGCCGCGGTCGCGCGGTAGCGGTCGTCGCTGTGGGCGGTCTGCCGCAGGAAGTCGAAGACCTGGACGCCGCGCGGGCGGCGGTCCGCGGCCACGAGGCCGAAGGCCGCGATGACCGCCTGGTCGCTGCTGGACTCGCTGCCGAGGCGGTCGCGGAAGTGCTCGATGATCTCGTCGGCCAGGGTGTCGTCCACCATGTGCGCGTCGGCGAGGCACTGGAACGCGAGCAGGGGGTCCTGGGCGTAGACGGTCCGGATGACCTCGGTGCAGTCGCGCTCCTCCACCCCGCACCACAGCCGCACCGTCTCCCGCCAGGTGTGCGGGTCCTTGCGGTAGCGGCGCAGCAGGCCCACGGGGTCGCCGGCGAGCAGGCCCGCCGCCAGGTACTCCTGGAGCGTGAGGTGGGCGAACTGGTAGCGCTCGCCGTTGTCCACGGCCAGCAGGAGGCCGCTGCGGTCGACGATCTCCTTGAGGACGTCCTTGTCGAGCTCGGCCGGCCTGCCCTTGGCCTCCAGGACCGACCGCACGGTCTCCAGCACGCCCTCCTCGGGCAGGGCGAGCCGGTCGTGGTTGGCCGCGGGGGTGTCCTGGGCGGCCAGCGCCAGGTGGTGCAGGACGGCCTTCTTCAGCGGGTGGGCGAAGGTGGGGCGGCGGCGCTGGTCGATCAGCAGGTTGTCGACGACCTGCTTGTAGAAGTCGGCCCGGGTGTGCGGCAGGACCTGGTCGGTGCCCGCGTACACGTAGCTGTACAGGTAGGCGATCATCGTCAGCAGCAGCGGGTTGCGCGCGAGGGGCATCAGCTGCGGGGTGTCCCGCAGGGCGGCCATCAGCTGCTCCACCGTCTCCGTCGCGGTGCCCTCGGGCCAGGGCCAGCCGCCCAGGAAGCGGCGTATCAGGTGCTCGTCGAAGTCCTCGACCCGCAGGGTCTGGTGGAACTGCTCGGCGAACTGCGCCTCGTACACCGCGACGCGGCAGGTGACGACGATCCGGCAGGACGCGTGGACCTGGGCGAACTCCCTGATCTTGTCGACCGCGGCGTCCCGGTGGGCGCTGGTGACCTCGTCGAGCCCGTCGAAGTAGAGCGTGAGGTGACCCTCCCGCAGGGCGCGCCTGACCCAGTTGTGCGCGCTGGGGAAGTTGTGGCGCTTGAAGTGGTCGACGACGTGCTCTTCGAGCGTCCAGCCGGGGTTGTTGTTGAGCCGGTGCAGCTCCAGCAGGACCGGGAGGTCACCGATGTCGCTCAGGTCGACGCGAGGGTGCTTGCCGTGGCGCCGCGCGGGGCGCAGCCGCTGCCGGGCCCACACCAGGATCTCGTGCCGCAGCAGCATCGTCTTGCCGGCGCCCGGCACGCCGAGGACCACCGAGTGCCGGCCCTGCCGCAGCGTGGCGGCCGGCTCGCCGGGCCTGCGGCCGCCGCCCGACACCCCGGCCGCCCCCGCCGTGGCCCCGCTGGGCGCCGCGAAGCGCAGGGGCACGTAGACGGACTCCATCGGCAGCTTGAGGTCGTCGTCGGCCTGGAAGGAGACCGCGAACTTGTCGTGCCGGTCGTGCACGGCGCGGATGTAGCGCGCCAGCGCCGTCCGGCGGAGCAGCCGGCTGCCGGCCAGCCTGCTGTAGAGGAATTCGGCGAAAGCCTTCAGCTTCGCGCCCAGCCAGCTCTTGGCCACGGTGGCGACGACGCCGAGGACGAAGAGCCCTGCTCCCACGCCCCACTGCTGGAACTGGTCCCACATCTGCGGTCCCCCTCCCCCGAGAATCGCAGGCTAGAACCATTCGCTACGTGAGCGCGCCCCCCTTCCGGCACCGGGCTCGGGCAACGGCAGCGGAGCCCTCCCGGCGCGCCCTGCGCGCGCTCCCCGCGCGCCCCCGGTTGCAGGTGTACACCCGCACTCTGCGCATAAGGCCCGCATAAGACTTGAGTCGCCCCGACTCAGCTCCGTTGACAGGGAGGGATCCGTGTTGCACGCTTGAGTCTGTTCCACTCAAGTCAGCTGGAGGAATCGACATGGCACGTGCGGTCGGCATCGACCTGGGTACGACGAACTCCGTCGTCAGTGTTCTCGAAGGCGGTGAGCCCACCGTCATCACCAACGCCGAGGGCGCCAGGACCACGCCGTCCGTCGTCGCCTTCGCGAAGAACGGCGAGGTGCTCGTCGGCGAGGTCGCCAAGCGCCAGGCCGTCACCAACGTCGACCGGACGATCCGCTCCGTCAAGCGCCACATGGGCACTGACTGGAAGATCAACCTGGACGGCAAGGACTTCAACCCGCAGCAGATGAGCGCCTTCATCCTGCAGAAGCTGAAGCGTGACGCCGAGGCGTACCTGGGCGAGAAGGTCACGGACGCGGTCATCACCGTCCCGGCGTACTTCAACGACTCGGAGCGCCAGGCCACCAAGGAGGCCGGCGAGATCGCAGGCCTGAACGTCCTGCGCATCGTCAACGAGCCCACCGCGGCCGCCCTGGCCTACGGTCTCGACAAGGACGACCAGACCATTCTCGTCTTCGACCTCGGTGGCGGCACCTTCGACGTCTCGCTGCTCGAGATCGGCGACGGCGTCGTCGAGGTCAAGGCCACCAACGGTGACAACCACCTCGGTGGTGACGACTGGGACCAGCGCGTCGTCGACTACCTGGTCAAGCAGTTCGCCAACGGCCACGGCGTGGACCTCTCCAAGGACAAGATGGCCCTCCAGCGCCTCCGCGAGGCCGCCGAGAAGGCCAAGATCGAGCTGTCCTCGTCCACCGAGACCACGATCAACCTGCCCTACATCACGGCCTCCGCCGAGGGCCCGCTGCACCTGGACGAGAAGCTCACGCGCGCCCAGTTCCAGCAGCTCACCGCGGACCTGCTGGAGCGCTGCAAGACCCCGTTCCACAACGTCATCAAGGACGCGGGCATCGCCCTCTCCGAGATCGACCACGTGGTCCTCGTCGGCGGCTCGACCCGTATGCCCGCCGTCGCCGAGCTCGTCAAGGAGCTGACCGGCGGCCGCGAGGCCAACAAGGGCGTCAACCCGGACGAGGTCGTCGCCATCGGCGCCTCGCTCCAGGCCGGTGTCCTCAAGGGCGAGGTCAAGGACGTCCTGCTGCTCGACGTCACCCCGCTGTCCCTCGGCATCGAGACCAAGGGCGGCATCATGACCAAGCTGATCGAGCGCAACACCACGATCCCGACCAAGCGCTCCGAGATCTTCACGACGGCCGAGGACAACCAGCCGTCCGTGCAGATCCAGGTCTACCAGGGCGAGCGCGAGATCGCCGCGTACAACAAGAAGCTCGGCATGTTCGAGCTGACCGGCCTGCCGCCGGCCCCGCGGGGCGTCCCGCAGATCGAGGTCACCTTCGACATCGACGCGAACGGCATCATGCACGTCGCCGCGAAGGACCTCGGCACGGGCAAGGAGCAGAAGATGACCGTCACCGGCGGCTCCTCGCTGCCGAAGGACGAGGTCGACCGCATGCGCGAAGAGGCCGAGAAGTACGCGGAGGAGGACCACAAGCGCCGCGAGGCCGCCGAGACCCGCAACCAGGCCGAGCAGCTGGTCTACCAGACGGACAAGTTCCTCAAGGACAACGAGGACAAGGTCCCCGGCGAGGTCAAGACCGAGGTCGAGACCGCCCTCACCGAGCTGAAGGAGAAGCTCAAGGGCGAGGACACGGCCGAGATCCGCACCGCCACGGAGAAGGTCGCCGCCGTCTCCCAGAAGCTGGGCCAGGCCATGTACGCCGACGCCCAGGCCACCCAGGGCGCCCCGGGCGCCGAGGGCGCGGGCGCCGGTGCCGGCCACGCCAAGGCCGACGACGACGTCGTCGACGCCGAGATCGTCGACGAGGACAAGCCGAAGGGCGGTGCGGCGTGACGGAGGAGACCCCGGGCTTTGACAACGAGAAGAAGCCTGAAGGCCCCTCCGACGCCGCCGCATCCGAAGAAGCGGCGCAGGGCGCCGGGTCCGCCGACAAGGCGGGCCCGGGCTCTGCCCCCTCCGGCGAGGAGCTGGTGGAGGTGGGTCTGAAGGCCCAGCTGGACCAGGCCCAGGCCGCGCTCGGCGAGCGCACCGGGGACCTCCAGCGCCTCCAGGCGGAGTACCAGAACTACCGCCGCCGGGTCGAGCGGGACCGGGTCACGGTCAAGGAGATCGCCGTCGCGAACCTCCTGTCCGAGCTCCTGCCCACGCTCGACGACATCGGCCGCGCCCGCGACCACGGCGAGCTCGTCGGCGGCTTCAAGTCCGTCGCCGAGTCCCTGGAGACGATCGTCGCCAAGATGGGGCTGCAGCAGTTCGGCAAGGAGGGCGAGCCCTTCGACCCGCTGGTGCACGAGGCGCTGATGCACAGCTATGCGCCCGACGTCACCGAAACCACGTGCGTGCAGATTCTGCAGCCGGGGTATCGGATCGGCGAGCGCACGATCCGCCCCGCGCGGGTCGCCGTCGCCGAGCCCCAGCCGGGCGCCCAGGGCCCCAAGGGCGAGGGCGAAGAAGCCGGTGCGGGCTCCGAAGAGGAGAGCGGTGGCCCCGACAAGGGCTGACGCTGACCCGATGAATCACCGCAGGGAACGGAAGGAGGGACACCGAGGATGAGCACGAAGGACTTCCTGGAGAAGGACTACTACAAGGTCCTCGGTGTCCCCAAGGACGCCACCGAGGCCGAGATCAAGAAGGCGTACCGGAAGCTCGCCCGCGAGTACCACCCGGACGCCAACAAGGGCGACGCCAAGGCCGAGGAGCGCTTCAAGGAGATCTCCGAGGCGAACGACGTCCTGGCCGACCCCAAGCGGCGCAAGGAGTACGACGACGCCCGCGCCCTCTTCGGCAACGGCGGCTTCCGGCCGGGCCCGGGCGGCGCGGGCGGCGGCTCCTTCAACTTCGACCTGGGCGACCTCTTCGGGGGCGCCCAGGGCGGGGGCGGCGGCACCGGCGGCTTCGGCGGCGGCCTCGGCGACGTCTTCGGCGGCCTGTTCAACCGCGGCGGCACGCGCACCCAGCCGCGCCGCGGCCAGGACATCGAGTCCGAGGTGTCCCTGAGCTTCACCGAGGCGGTCGACGGGGCCACCGTGCCCCTGCGCATGTCCTCCTCGGCGGCCTGCAAGGCCTGCTCCGGCACCGGCGACAAAAACGGTACGCCTCGCGTCTGCCCGACCTGTGTCGGCACCGGCCAGGTGTCGCACGGCTCCGGCGGAGGCTTCTCCATGACCGACCCGTGCCCCGACTGCAAGGGCCGCGGCCTCATCCCGGAGAACCCCTGCGACACCTGTCACGGCAGCGGTCGCGCCAAGTCCTCGCGCACCATGCAGGTCCGCATCCCCGCCGGGGTTTCCGACGGCCAGCGGATCCGGCTGCGCGGCAAGGGCGCCCCGGGCGAGCGCGGCGGGCCCAACGGCGACCTCTACGTCGTCGTGCACGTCGGCTCGCACCCCGTCTTCGGCCGCAAGGACGACAACCTCACCGTCACCGTGCCCGTCACCTTCCCGGAGGCGGTCCTCGGCGGCGAGATCAAGGTGCCCACCCTCGGCGGCCCCCCGGTCACCCTCAAACTGCCGCCCGGCACGCCCAACGGCCGCACCATGCGCGCCCGCGGCAAGGGCGCCGTGCGCAAGGACGGCACCCGCGGCGACCTGCTGGTCACCGTGGAGGTGACCGTCCCCAAGGACCTCGGCGACAAGGCCCGGGAAGCCCTGCAGACCTACCGTGAGGCCACCGCGGACCAGGATCCGCGGGCAGAGCTCTTCCAGGCCGCGAAGGGAGCGTGACCCCATGGATGGGACCGGCCGACGGCGCAATCCGTACGAGCTGACCGACGAGTCGCCGGTCTACGTCATCTCGGTCGCCGCGCAACTGTCGGGGCTGCACCCGCAGACCCTCCGGCAGTACGACCGGCTCGGCCTGGTCTCACCCGACCGCGCCGCCGGGCGCGGCCGGCGCTACTCCGCGCGGGACATCGAGCAGCTGCGGCAGGTGCAGCAGCTGAGCCAGGACGAGGGCATCAACCTCGCCGGCATCAAGCGCATCATCGAGCTGGAGAACCAGGTGGCCGCGCTCAAGGCGCGCGTCGCCGAGCTGCAGGGCGCCGTCGAGGGCGCCGCGGCGGCCCGGCAGCAGGCGGAGGCCGCGGTCCACGCCTCGTACCGCCGCGACCTGGTCCCGTACACGGACGTCCAGCAGACCAGCGCGCTGGTGGTGTGGCGCCCGAGGCGCGACCAGTAGGGGCACGGAATTCTTCGGCAGGGCCGGGTGAGCGGACAGCTCACCCGGCCCTGCCGTTTTCGGTCCTCACCCGGGGAACAGATCGGTGACCGCCTCGACGGCCATCATCCACATCGGCTGCCCGCCCGTGCCGAACGCCGCGGCGAGCGCGTAGCCGACGGAGGCGTCGGCCGGGGCCACATCCGCCCCCTCCTTCCACGCGGCCAGCACCCAGCCGTCGCCGCCGGAGGAGAAGTCCCCGATGTGCCGCCGGTCCTTCAGCAGCCGGCTGCCGTCGAGGGAATCCGGCACGAGGCGGTATGTGATCCCGTCGCGAACGACGACCACGGCGTACGAGCGGCGCGACAGCTTCCCCTTGCGCGGGGCGAGACGGACGGCCCCGCCGCCGACGGTCATGACCAGGTGAGCACCGTTGCGCGTCCCGACGGGGACGTGAACGTCGGTCTCGGCCCCGGCGGCCCGCTCCACGACGGCCGGCGGTATGGAGCCGCCCCGCACCTCCAGCCGCCCCGCGTCGCTGTCCAGCAGGACGGTGATCTCACCGAAGCGGTCGTCGAGGTGCGTCATGGGGGGATGCTCCTTCAGCGCGGTCGGTCCTGATGGTGAGCACGCGCAGCTCCGGCCCGACAGTTCCGCTCCGCAGGCCCGTTGTCCGGGGGCGCGGGTCCGGCGTGTTGGCGTGACGGCAGGAGTACGGCGCGGATCGTTCCCTTCGAGCGGGACGGGTTCACCGAGGCATCGTTCCCGATGCTGTACGCCGAGGCGACGACGCGCCGGTTGGACACGGTTCAGATCGACATTGCGCACGGCAGCGTCTTCCTCGACGAAGAAGAGCGGTTGGCGAGCTACAGGCGTGTGCTGGACGATGTCGAGCGGGCGGCCCTGTCGCCGGCGGCGTCCCGGGACCTGATGCATCGCATCGCGCAGCAGTTGTAGGGGGCAGAAACGATGTCGCAGGTCATCTGGCAGAAGAGCTCGTATTCCGCCAGCACCACGGGGAACGAGTGCGTCGAAGTGGCAGCAGCAGGGGGCAGCGCGCTGATCCGGGAAAGCGATGACCCCGGAACCGTCATAACCACCCCTCCGGGGTCACTGCGGGCCCTCATACTCGCGCTGAGAGCGGGCGCGCTGCATGCGGCGGGCGACGTCTCGTTTGGCGTCGCGGGTCAGGGACTCCGGTAGCGCCCGGAAGGCGGTCGGCCGGACGTCGAGCATGCTGCGGATCTCCTCTCCGGTCGCGACGGTGAGGAGGAGGTCGCACCGCCACTGCGGGGAGACCTCGGGCCGGTGCCGGAGGTCGTGGGCGAACAGGGGGAACAGGTAGTGCGTCGCAGCCGCCGCGGCGTGCTCGCGCACCCACTCCAAGGGGAGCCGCCGGCTGAAGTCCAGCGCCGCGGCTTCCTCCTCCAGGAGCAGGAGTTGCTGCGTGCTGACGGCCCGGATGGTGCGGGGGACGTCGTCGGTCATGAAGCCTCTTCTCGTAACGGGTGGAGCGGCGAGCTCCGTGGCTGATTTCCGCCAGCGGGACGCGCCCCGGCCGCGGACGCTGGACGCATGACTGCATACGCCCGCCTCGCGTTCACTCCCCTCCCCATCCCGGCCGATGCCCTCGCCGAACTCCGCGTTCTCGACGACTCCGGGCGGGAGTTGCGGCCGTACACCGCGCGCGAGGATGGCGTTCCGCTGGAGTGCGTCGGGAGCCCGCTGCGCTGTTGCCTGCGGTCCATCGAGCCGGGCGAGCGCGTGGCCCTCGTCTCGTACGCGCCGCTGCGGCGGTGGGCCGGGGCGACGGGGGCCGATCCTGGGGCCTACGACGAGGCCGGGCCGGTGTTCATCCACGCCGAGGAGTGCGGAGGCCCGCAGGGGGCCCAGGGCGGCGGCTACCCCTTCGCGCGGCCTGGAGCGCTGCGCACCCTCCGCCGATACGACGCCGAAGGCCGCATCGTGGGCGGCCGCCTCTTCGAGATCCCCGAGGGCGCCGAGGCCGGCTTCGAGCGGGCCTTCGAGGAGGCGTTCGCCGACCCGGAGGTGGCGCTGGTGCACGTGCGGTCGCTGGAGTACGGGTGCTTCCAGTACGAGGTGCGGCGCCCGTAGGGGGCTGTCGCCCGGCGGTGTTCCCCGGGGCCTGCCCCGCCGCGCGCGGCAGGGAGGCCCCGGGCGGCCGTGCGGTCAGCTCCCGCCCTTGTCCAGGCGCTGGTTGAGCGCTTCGCCGAGTGTCCGCCAGTCATTGCGGCTGTGCTTCTCGGCCGTCGACTCCATGAGGCCGCCGACGCCGAAGACCTTGCACTCGATGGTGGTGTCCGCGACGACGAGGCTGCCGCCGCCCGCCGCCTCCTCGACCCGTACCTGCCCCTCCTCCTTGATCTTGTCGGCCATGGTCGAGGGGGTCCTGCGCCAGGTCCAGGTGAGCCGCTTCCGGTCGTAGCGGCTGTCCTCGGTCTCCGAGAAGCCGGGGCCGAGGAGCTTGCGGACGGGCGCGGGGGCGTTCATGGGCGGGATCAGGGTGACCTTGCGTATGAGGTCCCCTTCGGGGGCGTCGTGGCGTTGGTCGACGGCCCACTTCACGTAGTTCAGCCGGTTCCGGTACAGGTCTTCGAGGAAGGCGTCGTCCGTGAGCAGCGCCCAGACTTCGGACGCCGCGCCGTTGACGCTCAACTGCACGGTGAACTGAGACATGTTGACACGGTATGTGCCGCTGTCCGGCCGTGTCAGCGGACTGCCGAAGGAGCCGGGCCGGAACGCGGACTAGAAGACGTACGCCTCACGCACTGCCGGACCCGGGCCCCACCAGCCCCAGCGCCTTCGTCACCGTGATCTCCACGAGCACGCGGTCGGGGTTGGGCGCGGGCATCCGCCCGTACCGCTCGGCGTAGCGGTTGACGGCGTCGGCAATGGCCTCGGCCTCGGTGCGCACGGTCGCGCGGCCCTCCAGCGTGGCCCACTTGCGCTCGCCGATCTGGCAGACGGCGACGCGCGCGCCGTCCGGCCCGGCGGCCAGGATGTTGGCGACCTTGCGGCTGTTCTTGTTGGTGATGACGCGCGCGATCCCGGCCTCGGGATCGAACGTCACGCCCACGGGCACGAGGTGCGGGCTGCCGTCGGGGCGGGTGGTGGTGAGCGTGCAGATGTGCCGCTCGCGCCAGAAGCCGACGTAGGCGGGGTCGAGGTTGCGCAGATCGTGGGCCATGCGGGAAGCGTAGTCCGGCGCTCGCGCAGCGCGGCGCCCCTTACCGGCGGACCATGGAAGAGGCGCCGGATAGGCCCGGGGAGACGCCCGCACACTGGCGTCGATAAGGTTGAGTGGAATAGGCTCAACTTATCGCACGTTGCCCTAGGCAGGATGTTGTCGCCGGGACAGAGGAGGAGCACACCGTCGTGGATGCCGAGCTGACCAACAGGAGCCGGGAGGCGCTGAGCGGGGCCAGTGAGCGGGCCGTGTCGGCCGGGCATGCCGATATGACGCCCGCGCACCTGCTGCTGGCGCTGCTCGCCGGCCAGGACAACGAGAACGTCATGGACCTGCTGGCCGCCGTGGAGGCCGACGCCGCCGCGCTGCGGTCGGGCGCCGAGCGGCTGCTGGCGGCGGAGCCGAGCGTGCGGGGCGCGACCGTGGCGCCGCCGCAGCCCAACCGCGACCTGCTGGCCGTCATCGCCGACGCGTCGCAGCGCGCCCGCGAGCTGGGCGACACCTACATTTCCACCGAGCACCTGCTGATCGGCCTCGCCGCCAAGGGCGGCCGCACCGGCGAGCTGCTGGAGCAGCAGGGCGCCTCCGCACGGCGCCTGCTGGACGCGTTCGAGACCGCGAGGGGCGGGCAGCGAGTGACCACTGCCGATCCGGAGGGCACGTACAAGGCCCTGGAGAAGTTCGGGGCGGACCTCACCGCTGCTGCCCGCGAGGGCCGGCTCGACCCCGTCATCGGGCGGGACACCGAGATCCGCCGCGTGGTGCAGGTCCTGTCGCGGCGCACCAAGAACAACCCCGTGCTGATCGGCGAGCCCGGCGTCGGCAAGACCGCCGTCGTCGAGGGCCTCGCGCAGCGGATAGTGAAGGGCGACGTCCCCGAGTCCCTGCGCAACAAGCGCCTGGTCTCCCTCGACCTCGGCGCGATGGTCGCCGGCGCGAAGTACCGCGGCGAGTTCGAGGAGCGGCTGAAGACCGTCCTGGCCGAGATCAAGGCCAGCGAGGGCCAGATCATCACCTTCATCGACGAGCTGCACACCGTCGTGGGGGCCGGCGCCGGCGGCGACTCCGCCATGGACGCGGGCAACATGCTCAAGCCCATGCTGGCCCGCGGCGAGCTGCGCATGGTCGGCGCGACGACGCTGGACGAGTACCGCGAGCGGATCGAGAAGGACCCCGCCCTGGAGCGCCGCTTCCAGCAGGTGCTGGTGGCCGAGCCCTCCGTGGAGGACTCGATCGCGATCCTGCGCGGGCTCAAGGGCCGCTACGAGGCCCACCATAAGGTCCAGATCGCCGACTCCGCGCTCGTCGCCGCCGCCACCCTCTCCGACCGCTACATCACCTCCCGCTTCCTGCCCGACAAGGCCATCGACCTCGTGGACGAGGCCGCCTCGCGGCTGCGCATGGAGATCGACTCCTCGCCCGTCGAGATCGACGAGCTGCAGCGCGCCGTGGACCGGCTGAAGATGGAGGAGCTCGCCCTGTCCAAGGAGTCGGACGAGGCGAGCAAACAGCGCCTGGAGAAGCTGCGCCGCGACCTCGCCGACAAGGAGGAGGAGCTGCGCGGCCTGACCGCCCGCTGGGAGCGCGAGAAGCAGTCCCTCAACCGGGTCGGCGAGCTCAAGGAGCGGCTGGACGACCTGCGCGGCCAGGCCGAGCGGGCCCAGCGCGACGGCGACTTCGACACCGCGTCCAAGCTGCTCTACGGGGAGATCCCCGGCCTGGAGCGCGAGCTGGAGGCGGCGGCCGAGGCCGAGGCGGAGGCCGAGCAGGAGGCCGCGGCGAAGGACCTCATGGTCAAGGAGGAGGTCGGCCCGGACGACATCGCCGACGTCGTCGCCTCCTGGACCGGCATCCCCGCCGGCCGCCTGCTGGAAGGCGAGACGCAGAAGCTCCTGCGCATGGAGGAGGAGCTGGGCAGGCGGCTCATCGGCCAGGCCGAAGCCGTGCGGGCCGTCTCCGACGCGGTGCGGCGCTCGCGCGCCGGCATCGCCGACCCCGACCGGCCGACCGGCTCGTTCCTGTTCCTCGGCCCCACCGGCGTCGGCAAGACCGAGCTGGCCAAGGCCCTGGCCGACTTCCTCTTCGACGACGAGCGGGCCATGGTCCGCATCGACATGAGCGAGTACAGCGAGAAGCACTCGGTGGCCCGCCTGGTCGGCGCGCCCCCCGGCTACGTCGGCTACGAGGAGGGCGGCCAGCTCACCGAGGCCGTGCGCCGGCGCCCGTACAGCGTCGTCCTGCTGGACGAGGTGGAGAAGGCCCACCACGAGGTCTTCGACATCCTCCTGCAGGTGCTGGACGACGGCCGGCTCACCGACGGCCAGGGCCGCACCGTCGACTTCCGCAACACCATCCTCATCCTCACCTCCAACCTGGGATCCACCTATCTGGTGGACCCCCTGCTCAAGGAGGACCAGAAGCGCGAGAAGGTCCTGGAGACCGTACGGGCCTCCTTCCGGCCCGAGTTCCTCAACCGCCTGGACGACCTGGTGGTCTTCCACGCCCTCGGGGTGGACCAGCTGGAGCGCATCGCCGCCCTCCAGATCGGCCACCTGCAGCGCCGCCTCGCCGACCGCCGGCTCACGCTGGACGTCACGCCCGCGGCCATGCGCTGGCTCGCCACCCTCGGCCACGACCCGTCCGCTCCGGACGGCGCCGCCCCCGACCTCGCCTACGGCGCCCGGCCCCTGCGCCGCCTGGTCCAGACGGCCATCGGCGACCGCCTCGCCAGGGCCATCCTCGGCGGGGAGATCCACGACGGCGACACGGTCCGGGTCGACCTCGCGGCGGACGGTGACGGCCTGACGGTGACCCCGGCGCGGGCGGAGACGCTCGCGAAGGCGCCGTGACATCCGTTCGGGCGGGGGTTGCCAGCCCCCGCCCGTGATGGGGGAGGATGGCAGGAGACCGTACGAAGGGAATAACACGGTGAGCATCGACCCGTCCTCGATCCCGAACTTCGGGGGACAGCCCGAGCCGCAGCCTGAGGCGGGCCCGACCGGCCCCGTCATCCCCGACCAGGACCTGGTCAAGCAGCTCCTCGACCAGATGGAGCTGAAGTACGTCGTGGACGACGAGGGTGACCTCGCCGCCCCGTGGGAGCAGTTCCGCACGTACTTCATGTTCCGCGGCGAGGAGGAGCAGCAGGTCTTCTCCGTGCGGACGTTCTACGACCGCCCGCACGCCATCGACGAGAAGGCCCGCCTGCTGGAGGCCGTCGACGACTGGAACCGCCGCACGCTGTGGCCGAAGGTCTACACCCACACCAACGACGACGGCACGGTCCGCCTGATCGGCGAGGCGCAGATGCTGATCGGCGTCGGCGTGTCCCTGGAGCACTTCGTCTCCAGCACGGTCAGCTGGGTGCGGGCGTCCATCGAGTTCGACAAGTGGCTCGTGGAGCAGCTGGGTCTGGAGGCGGACGCGGAGTCCGGCGACGACAAGCCGGACGACGAGCCGCCGCACCCGACCTCTGCGTGACCGCCTCCCGGCGGGGGCCCGTGCGTTGTGCGGCGCCCCACGCCGGAGGGTTCGCCGGCAGGCGTCGGCCGGGCATCGCCGGGCAGCGCCGCGGTGGGGTGCCGCCACGGCGGTGGGCCTCTCTTGCCGCCAGGCAGATAATCCCGCCGCGACGGTGTGCAACCCCCACCGGGGTGCTCGGCGGTGCCGAACCGGCCCCGGCCCACCGCCGTCCCGGCCCGCGCCCCCGC
>NZ_JBPQTS010000102.1:0-27232 GCF_051386455.1 Streptomyces sp. URMC 124 | reverse complement strand
CAGGACCCCCTCGCCGACCCCGATCACCCCGCCACCGGCATCGAACTGCCCTACCGTCTCTACCTCTCACCGTCGCAGAAGGGCCGCTGGATCCACCGGTCGGCGATCGGCGGCCCCGGCCCGGGCGAGCGCGTGGAGCTCTGGCACACCCGGCTGAACGGCGCCACGGTGCGCGCCGTGTGGGACAGGGAGGGCGGCCGCACCCCCGGCCCCGTCGAGCCCCCTCCCTTCGCGGAGCCCTTGTCGCCGCGGGACCGGCACGACATCGTCGAGCTCACCGCCAACGGCGGGCTGCTCAAGCCCGACGGGCAGCCTTACGTACCGAAGCCCGTGGGCGTGAACAACCTGATGCTCTCGGCGGTGGGCGGCTGGCTGGACAGCCTCGGCACGTGGCCGGAGCGCCCCGCGGGCGTCTCGCTCTCGGAGTGGCGGCACCGCGCGTCGATGGGCCGCGACCACTACGTCCGGGTGATGCGGGAGGGGTACCTGTGCCCCTTCGGGCACAAGGCGGTCCGTGTCGAGGTCACCGAGCGCAAGTTCGGTGACCCCCGCGGCACGTACCTGATCAAGCGGATCTTCGTCGTGGTCCGCCAGCCCCTGCGCACCTACGATCCCGGCACCCCGCTGCCGGCCGGCCCCGAGCCGGACAGCGACCTGACGAACGTGCTCTTCCCGTTCACCAGCGTGCGCATCGACACCGTCGTGACGCCGGACCTCCTCAAGCCCGCGGACGAGAAGCAGTTCTTCCCGGCGACCGCCTCCGAGGCCCCGTACCGCTTCAAGATCACCGCAGTCGATCACTCCGGGCGGATCGTGGAGTTCCGCACCCCGCTGCTCTTCCTCGACGAGACCGTGGCGTCCGGCCCCGCACTCGCCGCGGCCGTGCGGGCGTACAACGACAAGGACCGGAACCCGCCCACTGCCGCTACGGCCGCCGCCGCGGTGGAGATCCCCGTCGAGACCAGCGCCGAACTGCTCGGCCAGTCCGTGGCCCTCGCCCCCTCGGCGAGGCCCGACGACACCCGGCTCGACGTGGCCCGGATGGTGTGGGGCATGAAGGCGCCACCGGCGCTGGCCAACCCCGCCCCCACCCATCCGTCGGTCTCGAAGAACGCCCAGTTCGTCCCCCAGCTGCGCTGGGCCCACGCCAACGTGCCCGCGGTCGGCAGCCTCACCGGTGCCGACACCACGGTGCCGGTGGCCTACGCCAGGCGCTACGCCCTCTCCGGCTTCTCCCAGGCCGCCGACCCCGTCCGCCGGGCCAACAAGGGCGAAGTCTTCCTCAGCCTCCTCACGCCGGCCGACGCGCCGCTGAAACTGGACTTCCGGAGCGAGCGCGACCGCTCCGGCGGGCTGTCGGCGCCCAGCATCGCCGTGGCGGGCCTGTCCCGGCTGACCGGGCCCGTCTCCGGCGTCGCGGCCGCCGCCGGCGGGGATCCTCTCGAACTCATCGCCGACGGCAGCTTCCGGCCGGACGGCTTCTTCCGCCCGCTGGACCGCTTCGACGAACTCGGCCCCACCCTCCTCGGCCTGATCCCGCTGGCGAAGGTGATCAAGGCGGTCGACGGGCTGACCAAGCCCCTGAACGTGCCGAACTTCTTCACCGAGACCATCACCGCCGTCACCGGCTTCCTCTCCGACCTCGCCCGCGTCCGCGAGCTGATCAGCCACGAGATCGACCGCTACCCGGCCGCGGCCCGCCGCGTCGTCGACACCGCGCAGACGTTCATGAAGACCGTCGGCGACTTCATCGCGGAGAGGCTCCCCGGCCGCCCGCCTCCCACGACCATGATGCGGCACGTCGACGACGCCTTCACCGCCTTCTCCACCGCCCTGAACGACCTGCTGAACGCCCTGCCCGCGGACGCCGACCCCGGGGTCCGGGCCCTGCTCGACCGCGTCCGGCAGCAGGTCGCGACCTGGACCACCGGCGCCGGGGAGGCCATCGCCCTGCGGGACGCCGTACAGAAGGCGGCCGCGGGCGCGAAGCTCCCCGAGGCGGTCAACGCGCGCCTGGAGTGGAGCCCGGCCCTCCAGAAGTTCCCGGCGGACCTGCCGGTCTTCGTCCCGGACGCCGACGGCCGGTTCTCCGTCGTCGTCGACCTGCGCGGATCGCTGCGCCCGGACCTGGCCGTCGGCGCGGACGTCACCTGCAGCCTGGAGCGGTTCAGCCTCCTCCTGGTGCCGAAGTTCAACGCCCTGCAGCTGTCCTTCCGGCACGTCCGCTTCAGCGCACGCGCCGGCAAGAAGCCCGACATCGACGTCGTCCTCAAGAGCATCGACTTCATCGGGCCCCTGTCCTTCGTCCAGACGCTGCGCCGGCTCATCCCCGTCGACGGGTTCAGCGACCCGCCCGGCATCGAGGTCACGCCCTCGGGCATCACCGCGCGCTACGCCCTGCCGCTGCCGAACCTGGCCGTCGGAGTGTTCAGCCTGGAGAACCTCCGCCTGGGCGCCTACCTCGAACTGCCCTTCATCGGCCGGTCGGTGGAGATCGGCTTCTTCTTCTGCACTCGCCAGGCACCCTTCCGGCTCACCGTCTCCCTGCTCGGCGGCGGCGGATTCTTCGGCATCGTGCTGACCCCCGAGCGCGTGGCGGTGCTGGAGGCCGCCCTGGAGTTCGGTGCCGCCCTGTCGATGAACTTCGGAGTGGCGAGCGGAAGCCTGTCGGTGATGGCGGGCATCTACTACCGCCTGGAACTGCCTTCCAACCAGTCGCGCCTGACGGGCTACTTCCGCGCCCGGGGCGAGGTCGACGTCCTCGGCATCATCTCCGCCTCCATCGAGATCTGCCTGGAGCTGACCTTCGAGCCGCCGAACACCGTCTCCGGCCGCGCCCGGATCTCCATCAGCGTGCACATCGGCTTCTGGTCGCAGTCGGTCACGATCGAGTGCGAGAAGCGCTTCGTGGGCTCGGGGCCCTCCCTGACCGCCCTGACCCCCCTCACCTCCCTCACCGGAGCCGCAGAGGAGGCCGGCGCCGGCCGCCCGGTCACCTTCGCCGAAATGATGGCGCCCTACCCGGACCCGGTCACGGGCGCCCGGCGCGACCCCGTCGCCGAGTACTGCACCGCCTTCGCGGAAGTGAGCTGAGCCATGCCCGAGACGATCCGGTGGACCGTACTGCCCGACGGGCCCGCGGCCGGCGGCAAGCTCCGGCTGACCGTCCTGGTCAGCCCGCGCCTGACCGGCGGCGACACCCTCGCGGCCTTCCCCGGCTTCCGGGACTGGCCCGGGACGCTGCGCACCTACGCGGCGGCGCTGCAGGTGGAGTTCAAGGGCCCCGGCGGGAGCGTGACGGTACCCACCGAGCCACAGACCGGGCGCTTCCCGCCCGCCGACAGCGCCCTGTGGCCGCAACTGTTCGGCCCCGGCACGAAGGTGAGCGCGCCCGGCGGAGCCCTGGCCGCCGCACCCGAAGGGCCGCCCACCCTGCGCTCGTTCCCCAGCAGAGCCGTCCACGAGCAGATCCGGGGGCTGTACGAGGCGGCCGTGACCGCCACGGCACAGCGCCGGGCGTTCCCCGGCAGCGGAGGCTCCGAGCAGCTCGCCGCCTCCGGTGACGGCACCGGCACCGGCACCGATGCTGTGTCCGCGCCGCGGGGGAGCTGGGACCACCCCCGGCCGGACGACCTTCAGGACAACCTCACCAGCACGATCCTCGACTTCTCCCGGGACGTGGCCGGCGGTTACGGCCGGCTCGACAGCCTGATCCGCGGGACGTCCGGCACGTCCGGCACATCCGGCACGTCCGGCACGGCCGACGACGGCGCGTCGCACGCGGCCCCGCCGGCGAACCCCTACCGGCCGCTGTACATGGACCGCAGCAGCGCCCCGTACCGCCAGGACAGCGCCCTGCTGGGGCTCGCCGAGATGTACCGCTTCTACGACCGCGCAACGCCCTCGCGCCCGCCGGCACCGGCCACCGGTCAGGACGGCGCGGCGGCCGCCGGCCCCGCCGGCACCGGCGACGCGGCCTCCGCCGAACCGCTTCCGCCACCCGTGCCGCCCGACCTCGACTTCCACGCCGCCTGCGCCCTGCTCGCGGACTACCCCGAGCTCCTGCGCCGCTTCGGCCTGGCCCTCGACCTCCTGGTCACGCCCCCGCCCGGGCTCGCCGACGGATGGCAGGCCCGGGTCCGCTTCACCGCCGCGCAAGGAGGGCTCAACGCCGACGAGAGCCTGCGGCCGTGGACCGCGCTGCGCTACGTCGGAGGACGCCGCTTCGAGGCGTACGCCGCCGACGACGGTCTCTACGGCCACCGGATGCTCAAGCTGGGCACCGACGAGGTCCACACCCTCGACCTCGACGTCGACGGCGCGGCGATGAAGTACGTGGAGTTCTCCCGCGTCCTCGACCAGCTGCTCACCCGCGTGAGCGACCCGGCCAAGGCCAACTCCGCCGACCCCACGGCGCTGCCGGCGCTGCACGGCGCGGGCCTGACCGTCCTCTACGAGGGCCGCGACGCCTCGCTCGCCGACCAGCTGGAGGCCGACGCCCGGCACACGGCCGGAGTCGGCCCCGACGGCAGCAGCGTCCCCTCGGCGGTCCTCGACGCCGCGCACCTGGTGCGCGGCTACCGCGTCGACGTCGGCGTCGTCGACCCGGCGACGGGCCGCGTCGCCACCTGGTTCCCCCTGTGCGCGCGCACCGGCGACTACGCCCTCCGGCGCACCGGACAGCCGCCCGTGCCCATCACGGCGGCCCCCGACGAGGGCCACGTCAAGGCCACCGCCGTCACCCGCGACAAACAGGGCGCCAACCAGCTCTACGTCCACCAGGCCCTCTTCGGCTGGCACGGCTGGAGCCTGGCGGCACCCCCGCCCGGCCGGACCATCGGGAAGGACAACCTGCCCCGGGTGCCGGATCCCGAGGTCTCGGACCGCTTCCCGCTCGCCGCCAGGTTCCGGCCGACCGCCGGCACCCTGCCCGCCCTGCGCTACCGCCGCACCTACCGGCTGCGCGCCCGCCTCGTCGACCTCGCCGGCAACAGCCTCGCGCCCGGCGCGCCGGCCGTGGAGGGCACCGCCACCGACCCGGTGACGTACGGGCGCTGGGAGCCCGTTCCGCCGCCCGCGATCGTCCCCCGCTGGCCGTTCCTGGAGGGCGAGTCGGAGCCGCGGCTGGTCATCCGCAGCACGGTCGACGCGGACGGCCGGGCCGTGTCGCCGCTGGAGTGGGCGCAGCGCAGGAACGCCGAAGTGCCCGACCACGGGCGGGGCGACCCCCTCGACGGCCCCGACCGGCGCTACCGCCACTTCGACGAACGGCACCTCAGCCCGCCCAAGTCCTCGCTGCTCATGGCCGAGCAGCACGGGCAGTACGACGGCGTCTTCGGCCCCGGCCGGCCGGACTCCGTGCGCGAGGAGTACTTCGCCGCCGCGTCCCGGGAGTCCGGCACGTACCTCGACACGGTCGTCCGACTCGCCGAGAACCCGCGCGCCACCCGTGACCTGAAGGCCCGGCACGAGATCCACGTCGTCAAGCACAACCCCCGGGACACCTCCGCGCTCACCCAGCTGCCCGTGCAGCGCGGCGACGGCCTCAAGCAGGGCGAGTACGTCATCCACGACGCCGAGCAGCTGCTGCTGCCCTACCTGCCCGACGTCCTGGCGCGCGGCGTCTCGCTGCGCGGGCTGCCCGGCCCGAACGCCGTCGAGACGTACGACTTCACCGGACCCTGGCCCCAGGCGCGCCCCCTGCGGATGCGGATCGAGGAGGGCGACGGCCCGCCGAGCCCGCCGCTGGGCGGCGTCGTGACCGTCTTCCTGCCCAAGGGCGAGACCGTGACGGTCCGCATGAGCTGCCGGGTCGACGCCGCGGACCTCGGCGTCTTCCGCGTCTGGCAGCTCCTGACCGGCTCGCCGCTGTGGCAGGACCCGGTGCGGCTGCCGCAGCGGAAGAAGGACGAGCTGACGGCCGCGGCGGCGGCCGGCGAGAACTGGATGATCACGCCGTGGGTGGACGTCACCCTGGTGCACGCCGTGGAGCGGCCGCTGCAGTCCCCGGTGCTCGGCGAGCTGTCGTTCTTCCGCGAGGAGGAAAAGACGTCCGCCGAGCTCTCCGGCATCGTGCAGTGCCATGCGAAGAGCACCGGGCGGATCGACCTCGACGCGACGTGGAGCGAGTGGCACGACGACGTGACCGAATCCGCCCCGCAGCGCATCACGGGGCACGCTCACGTCGGCGAGGTCACGGTGGAGCCCTTCGAGAACGACCTGCGGATCGGCGGCTTCCGGCGCGAGGTGCGGCACGAGTTCCGCGACACCCGGCACCGCAACGTCACCTACACCCCGACCGCCACCACCCGCTTCCGGGAGTACTTCCACCCGGCGATCACCGACCGGACCGAGCTGATCACCAACCGGGGGCCGGACAGCCAGGGACCTTCCGGCACGGGCTGGCCCGTGCTCAGCACCCGGCGCCCCGAACCGCCCGAAGTGAGCCACCTCGTGCCCACCTTCGGCTGGGCGCGCACCGTCGACCACACGCGGCACGAGGTCACCCGGGTCCGCCGGCACGCCGGCGTCCGCGTGTACCTCAAGCGACCCTGGTTCTCCTCCGGCGACGACGAACTGCTCGCCGTCGTCCTCGACCCGGGCAGCCGGCTGCCGGCCGAGCTCGTCACCCGCTGCGGCATCGACCCCGTGTGGGCGGACGACTCCGTCCTGCCCCGCCTGCGGGCGAGCAACTTCCCCAACGCCGAGCGCACCGCGTCCGGCGTGCTCGCCGAGCCCGTCGGCGGCGCCCCGGTCACAGTGCCGCTCGTGGCCTTCGCCCCGCAGTTCGACCAGCGCCAGGGACTGTGGTTCTGCGACGTCGACGTGGACCTCGGCGACCTCGCCGACAGCCCCGCCTACTTCCCCTACCTGCGGCTGGCCCTCGCCCGCTACCAGCCGTGGTCCCTCGGTGCGCTGCACCTGTCGAAGGTCGTGCCCTCGGAGTTCGTCCAGCTGCTGCCCGACCGCACGGTCACCGCCGCCATGACGCCGGACAACCGCTTCCGCATCGAACTCGGCGGCCCCGCCGCCGCCAACGCCGCCGGCGAACCCGCGGGGACGGGCCGGGACGCGCTGGCCGCGAGCCGCCGCGTCGTCGCCACGGTGCAGAAGCGCGGCAGCGGAACCGGCGACCTGGACTGGACGGCCGCCGGCGCCCCCGCCGAACTGACCTGCACCGCGCGCGGCACCGGCTTCGTCTGGACCGGCGAACTCGCCCCGCCGGCCACGGCGCTCCTCACCGAATACCGCCTCCTGGTCGAGGAGCACGAGACCTACCTGACCGACCCGTCCACGGCCACCGGCACGATCACGGTCGGCGGCACGACCCGCCCGGTGGGCCGACGCCTCGTGCACGCCGACTACTTCGGCCTGACGGTGACGCTCCTGGGCCGGATCGTCCTCCAGGAATGAGAAAGGGGTGTCAGCCGACCAGACGGCGGCGCCGGCACCGGGTGCTCCACCGTGTCATCACCACGACATCAGACGTCCGCCCCAAGGGAACGGCTTGCGCTCCGGCGGACCGTGCGGCCGAGCTATGAATCCGGCCCAGTCGGGTTCATCGGCCGTGTCGGCGAGGACTCGCAGGCGGCCGTCCGACTCCCGGGCGCTTCGGGGTGCGTGGGGGAGCTGCGGAGCGTGGCGAGGTAGTGGGCCATGGCGTTCGCGTTGTCGGTGAGGTGCTGGATGCGCCGGGTGATCCGGCGGTGCTCGTGTTCCAGGGTGGCGATCAGTTCGGGCGTGGCGTGGACCGGGTGGATGGCGTGAGCTTGGGGTAAGCGCGGCAGGATCTGCCTGATGAGGCGGGTGGGGAGCCCGGTGTTGAGGAGTGCCCTGATCTGCAGGACGCGGTCGACGAGGTGGTCGTCGTAGTCGCGGTAGCCGTTGGGTGCGCGGTCCGAGGTGATGAGTTGCTGCTCCTCGTAGTAGCGCAGGAGCCGGCGAGGCGTGCCGGTACGGTCCGACAGCTCTCCGATCCACATGTGACGGGCCTCACATTCTTGTCGGCTTGACCTTCACATATGTGTGAGGGTTCCAGGATTCACATCATGTCAATAAGCAAAACGGAGCCGTCCGTTGATCCCGCAGTCGTTGCCGGTCGGAAGAATCAGGAGAGGAAGGAGCCAAGAAAGGACGCCGGAGGGGAGCGCAAGGAGGAGAAGCTCCCGCTGCTGGCGCTGCTCGCGCTGGCCACGGCCGTGTTCATCACGAGCCTGACGGAGACGCTGCCCGCCGGCGTGCTGCCCGCGATGAGCGGTGACCTGGGGGTGAGCGAGTCCGCCGCCGGGCAGACCGTGACGATCTACGCGATCGGCACGGCCCTCACCGCCATCCCGCTGACCGCGGCCACCGCCGGCTGGCGGCGCAAGGGGCTGCTGCTGACGGCGATGGGAGCCTTCGCCGTCGCCAACACGGTCACGGCGGTCTCGACGAACTACCCCCTGACCATGGTGGCCCGCTTCGTGGCGGGCGTGGCGGCGGGCCTGGCCTGGGCGCTGCTGGCCGGTTACGCGCGCCGCATGGCACCGGTGCACCTGCAGGGCAAGGCGATCGCGATCGTGATGACCGGCATCCCGGTCGCCCTCTCGCTGGGCGTGCCCGCGGGCACGTTCCTGGGCAAGGCGCTGAGCTGGCAGGTGGCGTTCCTGGTCATGACGGGCCTCACGCTCGTCGTCATCGCGTGGATCGTGGCGATGGTGCCCGATTACCCGGGACAGGAGCGCGGCGAACGCGAGCCGATCCTGCGGGCCCTGAAGGTGCCCGGCGTGGCACCCGTCCTCTTCGTCGTGACCGTCTTCGTGCTGGCCCACACCATCCTCTACACCTACATCGCCACCTTCCTCGACCGCCTCGGCATGGGCAGCTCGACCGACCTGGTGCTGCTGGTCTTCGGCGGCGCCTCCCTGCTCAGCATCTGGATCGTCGGTGCCCGGATCCACCGCCGGCTGCGCTCGCTGACCGTGCTCAGCACCCTGCTGGTCGCCGCCGGGGCGGCCCTCCTGGCCGTGCTGTCCGACACCCCCGCGCTCGTCTACGTGGCGGCGGCGCTGTGGGGCCTGGGCTGGGGCGGCGCCCCGACGCTCCTGCAGACCGCCGTGGGCGACGCGGGCGGCGACCAGGCCGACGCGGCGCAGGCCATGCTCGTCACCCTGTGGAACGTGGCCATGGCAGGCGGCGGAGTCGTCGGCGGCGTCCTCCTGGGGCTGTGGGGCACCACCTCCTTCCCCTGGAGCGTGCTGGTGCTGCTGGTCCCCGTCCTGGCCGTCGTGCTGGCGGCCCGGGCACACGGCTTCCCCGCCAAACGCGCGAGTGCGAACTCGTGAACGCCCACGTGGCACACCGCGGCCCTGCGACGACCCGACCGGGTCCTCGCGGGGCCGTCCCCCGTCCGCGGGTGCGGGCCGGGGAGGTGAGCGGGAGATGCTGATCGCCGCGATGTCCCGGCGCACCGGCGTCAGCAAGCGCCTGCTGCGGTACTACGAGGAACAGGGCCTCCTGCGGCCCGGGCGCCGCTCCAGCGGCTATCGCGAGTACGGCGAGGAGGACGTGCACCGGGTCCGGTTCATCAAGGTCCTGCTGGCGGCCGGTCTGGGCACGCGGACGGTGGCCGGCCTGATGCCCTTGCTGCCCGGCCCCTGCAGGGCGGCGGAGGGGCCGGCCGGCCCGGGCGCGCTCACCCGGCTGCGCCGCGAGCGCCGCCGGATCAGTGACGCCGTGACCGATCTGCTGGCCGCGCGCGAGGCTTTGGACGCGGTCATCGCGGCGGCGGTCCCGCCGCCCTGCGCCGCCGGGCCGGTCGCCTGAACGCCGAAAGCCCGCCTCCCGGACGTCCGGGAGGCGGGCTCGGTCGTGCGCAAGCGTGCCCTTACGTCGTTCCGGGCGTCACGCCGTCCCGGCCGTCGTGCGCGCGTAGTGCGCGGCGATCTCGTCACTGGTGGCGAGCCAGACCCCGGGATGGCCGGCGAGGTGGCGCAGCGCCTGGTCCACGTACTTGTGGCGGAAGGGCTGGCTGCTGATGAAGGGGTGCAGGACCAGCGCCATGACCCGCCCGCCGGTGCGGGCGTCGGTGTGGAGCTGTTCGAGCTGGTCCTCGACGATCCGGACGAAGTCCGGCCCGCCTAGGTTCCTGCCGAGGAAGAGGGTGACGTCGTTGACCTCGATGGAGTACGGCACGCTCAGCATGCCGGGGACGTTGAGACGGTAGGGCTGGTCGTCGTTGCACCAGTCCAGAACGTAGTCCAGGCCGAGCTCGGCGAGCAGCTCGGGGGTGCGGAAGGTTTCGGTGAGGGCCGGGCCGAGCCAGCCGCGGGGTCGCCGGCCGGTGGCGTTCTCGATGGTCCCGACGACGTCCCGCAGGTAAGCGCGTTCCTCTTCGGCGGTCATGCCCGCATGGAAGGTGGAGTTGTCCTTGCCGTGGGCGACCCAGGCCCAGTCGCGCTCCGTGCCGGCCCGGACGATCTGCGGGTAGTGCCGGCAGACGGCGGAGTTGAGCATCGCGCTGGGGCGGATCCCGTGCCGGTCGAGGCTCTCGATGAGCCGCCAGATGCCGACGCGGGGCCCGTAGTCGCGCCATCCGTAGTTGAGCGGGTCCGGTGTGAGCCCCGCGGTGCCCGCGAAGATGCTGGTCGAGGGCCGGTCGATCCGGTAGTGCTCGACGTTGAGCGCGACGTAGCAGGCCACGCGGGCGCCGCCCGGCCAGTGGACGGGCTCGCGTTCGACGATCGGGCTGTAGCCGAAGAGCTGTTGGTCCATCGTCCCTCACCTTGCGGTTCGTGCCGGGCGCGGGCAGCGCAGGCGGTGGTGTGTGTTCCGCATGCTGTGCAGGCTCGGACCTTCGCATTAATGAGAAGGTCAACGCGGCCCGGCGTGAGGAACGCCACAGGCGCGAATGGATCAACTCAGGGTCGGCAAAGCCGGGTTGAGACGGTGCGGAGAGCCCTGCCGCCGCGGACGCCGCCACCCGCTCTGCGCGCCCCCTGTCCGCAGCGCGGCGCGCTCTGCTGGAGGGTCACGGTGGCGGAGAAGGCCTCGGCGCCGTCCTGCTCCATGGCGACGGCGACGCGGGTGCGCCCTGCGGGGTCGTGGGGGAGGATGCGGGTCGCGATCCGGCAGGGGCTGCCGAGTTCCACGAAGCGGGTGAACGTGCTGTCCACGGCCACCACGGCGGAGCCCGCGTGGACGGTGGACCGAGCCGCTTGCCGGGCGGCTTCGAGGAGCAGCAGCCCGGGGATGTGGTCGACGGCGTGGTCGAAGAAGACGGGGTGAGTGGTGTCGGCTCGTAGCCGCCAGGCGTGGGGCGTCCCGGTCGGGGTGAGGGCGAGGTCGTCGAGCGCCCCGCGCCCGGGGTAGGGCCGGGGCACGGGCGGGGCGGGCTCGGTCAGGCGCAGACCGTGCGCGGCCCGGGCGGGGCCGCGGCCGGACTCCGTGCCGGCCTGCGCGGCACGCAGGCGCCGGTAGACCGCCGGAGTCTGAACGGTGAAGCGGGTGGCGGCCGTCGCCAGGCGCAGCCCCGCGCGCACGACATCGATCCGCAGGGCGAGGGCGCTGACGCGCGGGCCGCGGCGCGCCGACTCCGTGCAGGTGACGTGGAGTTCGACGGGCCCGGAGAGATCGCCGGCCCGCTGGGTGCGAGGGGCGATGCGGTAGCTGTAGCGCTCCCACAGCAGTGGGTGCCCGAAGGGGACGTCGTAGGCGGCGTGGGAGAGCAGCGGGAAGACCTGCCGGACGGTCTCGTTGAGCAGGACGAGGTCCAGGTGGCCGGAGCGGGTCGCGTAGAAGCGGTGCGTGTAGGGCCAGTGGGCCGTGATGGTGAAGGTGCCCTCGCCGGTGCGGCGCCAGCCGGTCAGGAGGACTCCGTCGGGGTTCGCCTTGTGGACGAGCTCGGCGGAGACGAAGACGGGGGACGCCGTGGCGGCGGTGCGGTCGGCAGTGGTGCGGCCGGTGATGGTGGGGCCAGCGGTGCTGTGCATGGGGAACTCCTCCGATGGGGGCGTTGTCCGTGATGCAGGTGCGTGTGCCGGTGGCGCTGTGACGAGTGCTGGACGGTGAGGCCGTCGGTCAATAAAATAGAGGTCGTTCTTTTTTTAGTTCAAGTGGTTTTGGGAGCCGCGATGTCACGACCGACGCAGGAACGGGCTGTGCGGACCCGCGAGTTGATCCTGAAGGCGGCGGCGGAGGAGTTCGACGAGAACGGCTACGCCGGGGCCTCCATCACCAAGATCGTGGACCGGGCGGGGGTCACGGCGGGAGCGCTGTACTTCCACTTCCAGTCCAAGCAGGGCCTGGCCAGCGCCGTGATGAACGCGCAGTCGAAGGCCGTCGAGCCGCTGATCGGCTCGGAGGGCCTGCAGCGGCTGGTGGACATCACGCTGGTGTGGGCGCGTCAGTTGCAGGTGGACCCGGTGCTGCGCGCGGGCGTGCGGCTCGCCGTTGAGCAGGGCAGCTTCGGCCTGCAGGACGCCTCGTCCTATCAGGACTGGCGGACGATCATGGGAGAGTGCCTGCACGAGGCCGCCCGCAAGGGCGAGTTGAGGGAGGGGGCCGACCCGGACCGGGTGGCCGCCTTCGTGGTCGGGGCGTGCACGGGCGTCCAGCTCTACGCCCAGCTGCTCAACGGCCGCAAGGACCTCCCCGAGCGTACGGTGCACATGTGGGAACTGCTGCTGCCGGGCATCGCCGTGCCGGACGTGGCGGACCGTATCGACCTGGACGGGGAACGGGGGAAGAGGCATGACGACGGGGGAGCAGGCAACGGGGGTACGGGCGGCTGACGGCGCTCCGGCCGCCGCCGGAGCGGAGGGCGCGAAGGGCGCGGAGGGGCCGGAGGGTGCTCGCGGCGGGCCGTCCGCACGGAGCGCAGCGGCCGCGGAGCCCGCCGGCGGCAGACCGCCGCGGATCGTGGTCACGGGCGCGAGCGGTACGGTCGGCAGCCGGGTGGCCCGTCTGCTCGTGGCGGCCGGCTGCGAGGTGACCTCGCTGACGAGGGATCCGGCACGGGCGGCCGATGACGGCCTGGCGGGCCGGATCACCGGGGCGGACCTCGCCGACGGCCCGGGCCTGGCCAGGGCGTTGGCCGGGGCGGACACCGTCCTGATGATCACTTTCGACCCGCTGCGGCCCGCCCACGACGCGAACCTCCTCGCCGCGGCACACGCGGGCGGCGTCCGGCACGTCGTCAAGCTGTCCGCGCTGGCGGTGACCGACCCCGGGGCCCAGGACCTGATCACGCGCTGGCAGCGCGACTGCGAGGAGCTCGTGCGCACCTCGGGCCTGGACTGGACCCTTCTGCGCCCGCGGGCCTTCATGTCCAACACGCTCGGCTGGGCCCCGTCCGTACGCAGCCGGAGGGCCGTGCGGGCGCTGTACGGCACGGGCCGGAACTCCTGCATCGACCCGCAGGACGTCGCAGAGGCCGCGGCCCGCGTCCTGACCCGGCCCGGCGCCCACGCAGGGCGCGCCTACGCACTCACCGGCCCGCAAGCGCTCTCGGCGCGAGACCAGACCCGCCGGCTGGCGGCGGTCCTGGAAGAGCCCCTCCGGTTCGAGGAACTCACCGAGCGGCAGGCGCTCGAAGCGTGGCGGGCCCGCCACCCCGAACCGCTGGCACTAGCCCTGCTGGCCGGTGCCCGGCGCCAGCACGAGGGCGCGAAGTCCGGCCTCGCCGACGGCGTCGCGCAGGTGACCGGCCGGGCCCCGGGGACCTACGAGGCCTGGGCCGCGCGGCACGCCGCCTCCTTCCGCGCCGCACCGATCCCCTGACCTCCCCCGGGCCTCCCGGAACATCTCCACCCCGCACGCAGGGAGGACTGCACCCCCGACGGCGACCGGGTCCGGCCATGGGCCCCGGTCGCCCTCCGCGGCTGCAGTCGCCGCGGAAGACCACGTTGCCAGGCGGGAGCCTGAGGCTTGCTAGGGGGATGTCATGAGCGACGGACAGCGGATGCTGGACGGCAGAACGGTACTGATCACGGGTGCTTCCAGCGGCATCGGTGCGGCCGCGGCGCGGCTGTTCGCCGCCGAGGGAGCATCCGTGATGCTCCTGGCGCGCCGCAAGGAGCGGCTCAGCGACCTGGTCGAGGAGATCGCCCTGACGGGCGGGCGCGCCGCGATGGTGACGGGGGACGTGGCGAAGGAGAGGGACGTCGAGCGGGCCGTCGCCGCTACGGTCGAGGACTTCGGCCGCTTGGACGCCGCGTTCAACAACGCCGGCTGGGCGGTGGCGGGCGTCCCCCTGCACGAGACGGACAACGCCGTCTTCGACCGGATCATCGACGTGAACCTGCGCGGGGTGTGGAACTGCCTGCGCCACCAGATCCCCGCGATCCTCGCCACCGGGCGGGACGGGGCGGTGGTGAACACCTCCAGCGTCGCCGGGCACCAGGCCACCGGCGCCTCGGCCGCGTACGTGGCCGCCAAGCACGCCGTCCTCGGGCTGACCAAGGCGGCCGCCGCCGAGTACGGCGAGCGCGGCGTACGGGTCAACGCCCTGGTGGTGGGCAGCACCCGCACCGAGCTGATGGAGGAGGTGCTGGAGGGGACGCCGGCCCTGGAGAAGAGCTTCGTGGAGCGCTCCGTACAGAAGCGCATGGCGCATCCGACGGAGATTGCGCAGGCCGCCGCCTGGCTGTGCAGCAACCGGGCCTCCTTCGTCACCGGTGCCGCGATGCAGGTGGACGGGGGCTGGACCGCGGCCTGACCGCCCCGGGCGGCCGGGAGCTCACCCCAGCCGCCCGGAGCTCCGGCCGGGATCCGCGCCGCGCCCGCCGTGGTCCGCCAGCAGGGTCCGCAACCGCCTGCGACCGCGGTGCAGGCGGGAGGTGACGGTCCCCGGGGGAATGCCGAGGAGCTGCGCTATCTCCCAGTAGCGCAGGCCTTCGACGTCGGCCAGGTACACCACTTTGACGAACTCCTCGGGCGCCGCTCGGAGCGCGTCGAGCACCTCGGGGTCGGGGATGTGGTCGAGGACCTGCTTCTCGGCGGAGGGCAGCCCGGCGGAGGAGTGGCCGGCGGTGCGGGCCAGCTGCCAGTCCTCGATCCGGCCCGCGCAGGAGTACTGCGGCTCGGTGCGCTTCTTGCGGTACGCGTTGATGAACGTGTTCGTCATGATGCGGTGCAGCCAGCCCCACAGGTTGGTGCCCGCGCGGAACTGGTGGAAGGACTTGTAGGCCCTGGCGTACGTCTCCTGGACCAGGTCCTCCGCGTCCTCGGGGTTGCGGGTCAGGCGCAGCGCTGCCGCGTGCATCCGGCGCCGGTAGGCCAGCGCGTCGCGTTCGAAGCGCCTCGCGCGCTCTTCGTCGGTCTCCGCTGCTGCGGTGGGGATCGGGGGCGCGGCCATCGTTCGTCCTTTGCGTTCGTACGGGGCGTGTTTCAGGCGTTCAGGCGTTCAGACGGTGGCGAGCTGCCGGGTGTCGTGCTGCAGGCGGCTGTAGACGTAGGCGGCGGAGGCCATCGTCATGTGGTGGTGCCAGCCGGGGAAGGAACGCCCCTCGAAGTCGAGCAGCCCGAAGTCGTCCTCCAGCCGTTGCACGGCGGCGTGGGTGAGAGCGGGCCGCCGGATGAGGGAGAGGAGCTCGTCCATCCGCCGGTCGACGAGCGTCGTGATCCAGAAGCGGGCCGGGCCCCGGTGGGCGGGTGACTGCTCGGCCAGCAGGCGGTAGACGCGGTGAGTGCTGGGGGCCGCGGAGCGGCCGGGGAGGCGGACGAGAGAGGAGTAGACGTTCAGGTGCCGCACCGGGCGGCCCCGGTCCTGCCCGTTCCCGGGTCCGTTCGCCGCGGCAGGCCCGTGGTCCCCGACGGCGATCACGTACGGGTGGCGGAAGCCGCCGTCGCGCAGGAACTGCAGCGCGCTCATGGGCCGGACGGCCGCCGGTCGCCGGCCGGTGCCGGGACCGGCGTGCAGGGCGGGCAGTACGGGCTGGTCGGCCCGGATCTCGATGGCGAACTCCCGTTCGCGCAGGTTGAGCTGGGCGGCCAGCCGGGCGGCGTCGGCGGCGCAGCAGTGGTCGACGACCAGCGGCGCCGGCCCGGAGACCCTGAGGGAGGCCAGGCGGTCCGTGAGGTCCAGCACGTGTTCCCAGACGGGCTGGGACCGCAGGGCCTCCGGGACGCGGGCGCGTCGCCGGCGCTGCTCGTCGCCGCACCAGCTCTCGTCCATCAGCAGGCGCCAGTCGACGGGGATGCTCTCGGACCCGGAAGTGAGGAAGAGGCCGATGCCCACCTGGCAGTTGAGCGTGCGGCCCGCGTCGGGGACGAAGCGCCGGTGGACCCCGACGGAGTGCTCGCCGCGCTTCTGCGCGAGCGTCGTGCCGATGGTCCAGGCGTGGGAGGGCAGCCGGGCGGCGGCTTTGCGCGCCAGGGCCTCGCGGGCGGCCGTCCAGTCCCAGGGGCTGGCGCTGATGAACTGCTGCAGGGCCTGCGGCGCGCCGGTGGAGAGGGAGACGGCCCGGGCCATCCGACGGATCGTCTTCTTGCCCCGCACCGTGAGCAGTCCGCGCAGGTAGGCGTCCGCCCAGCGGCGCTGGTCGATGCGGGGCAGGTAGCCGAAGACATCCTCCGTGAAGTCGGACACGCGGTCGGGCGCGAAGTCGGGCGCGAGGCTGCCGGCGCCCTGCGGCGACTGCGGCAGGACGGCCGGGTGCTGAGCGGCCATGGTGGGTCCCCCCTCGGAGCATCGGTGGCCGGTCGCCGGCGCCGGGGAGCGGTGCCGACCCTCAAAAGATAGCGAACGTTTTTTATTCTTTCGACGGGAGGGAAGCGGCCCGCGCCTACTTCGGCAAGTCGGCGTTGCCGCTTCGGGCGCGGCCGGGGAGAGTGACGGGCCCCCAGACCGAAACGGAGCCGCGATGGTGAAGCAGGAACGCGCCGCCTGCACCCGCCGCACCGTGGTGCGGGCCGCCGCCGCGGAGTTCGACCGCGGCGGGTACGACGGCACGTCACTGCAGCGCATCTGCCGGGCGGCCGGTATCTCCACCGGTGCCCTGACCTTCCACTTCCCGACGAAGGACAAGATCGCTTGCGCCGTACAGGAACGGGGGGATGCGCTCACCCGTGCCGAGACCGACCGGGCCGTGGCGCTACCGGCCTCCCCGCTCCGCCGGGCCCGCGCACTGGTCCTCGCGATCGCCCGGCTCCTGGAGAAGGAAACCGCCGTACGCGCCGCAGCCCGCCTGTCCCGGGAGCTGCCCGGCGGCGCCGACTGGGCGCAGGCCTGGCTCCCGCAGCTGCGCGGGTTGCTGCACCAGGCCCACGCCGAAGGGCAGTTGCGCGCGGCGACCGACCCTCGGACCGTGACCCTGCTGGCCGCCTACCTCATCGCGGGCGTCGACGCGCACCTGCACCGCCGGGGCGGCGCGAGGGCTCCTGGGCTGCAGGAATCGCAGGAGCCGCAGGAGTCGGTCGTGGTCGGCGAGGAGAGCCCGGGGCCCGTAGAGCAGCTCGCCCGGGTCTGGGACCTCGTCCTCTACGGTGTGTCGCCCGCCGGTCCGGCGCAGGAGCGGACGCAGGGGCCCGCCGCCCCCTAACCGCACACCGCCGGTGACTTATTGAAGTCCGTATGTCCCGCCCGGCGCATCCCGCGCAAGATTGCAGGCGAGGAAGCCGGATGCGATCGGAGAAGAATCGGTTCTCCGGCCACGCGGGAGCGGCTCTCCTCCGCCCTTTCCGGGAAGCAATTCAGCGGTATCACGGGGATATCTGCGTCCGCAGACACAGGCGCCGAAGGTGCGGCCCCCTCGTCGGCAGCTATTCAGGGGAGACAGCGCATGCTTGATGCAAGACTCCGGAAGGCACTACCGAAATCGCACGCGCCGGCCGGGAATTCGCGACCGGGGCCGCACCGGCTGCATCCGCCGCACCGGCCGCACGCCACATGGCGGCTGCTCGTCGTGGAGAACGACACCGGCGACGCCGAATCGCTGATCAGCGGACTGACCCGGCACGGGCACACGGTCGACAGGGCGGAGACGGGATACGCCGCGCTGCAGAGCTACAAGAACGCCGACCTGATGCTGCTCGATCTCGAACTCCCGGATCTGGACGGCCTGGAGGTCTGCCGGGAGGTGCGGTCGGCCTGCGACATTCCCGTGATCGCCGTGACCGCCCGGGGCAGCGAACTGGACCGGGTCCTCGGCCTCCAGGCCGGGGCCGACGACTATTTGGTGAAGCCCTACGGATTTCGCGAGCTGATGGCCCGCATCGAAGCCGTCATGCGCCGCATGCGGCTCCAGGAGCCCGGGCAGCGGGTCGTCTCGCACGGCCCGCTGCAGATCGACGCGGCCTCGCGCGAAGTGCGCGTGCGCGGCAGACGCGTGGAGGTGACCCGCAAGGAGTTCGACCTGCTCCACCTCCTCGCCTCGCACCCGGGGGCGGTCATTCCACGGCACCGGATCATGCAGCAGGTCTGGGGCGACTCCTGGTCCCGCCGGACCATCGACACCCACGTCAGCAGCCTGCGCAAGAAGCTGGGGGACGGCGACTGGATCACCACCGTCCGCGGGGTGGGCCTTCAGTTCACCAGCCCCTGACGCGCGGGCCGCGGCGGCCCGCACCACATGCCGGGTGGAGACGGCACCGGCCGGCCGGCGTGCACACCGCGCCGGCCGGCCGTTCCCCTGCTACGCGTGCACCCGCTGCTCCTGCTGTTCCTGCTGCTCCCGGTCGGCCGCCGCGCCTGCCAGCCGCTTCAGCTGCGGATGTCCCCCGGGCCCGCCGTCCTGCGGAGCGCCCGCCGTCCGCAGCGCCCACCAGGCGCTCGCCAGGTTCGACGTCAGCATGGCCCGGTCCGGGGCGCGGCCGCCCAGCTCGTCGAGCGCGGCCAGCGTGAACATCCCTGTGCCGGTGAAGAGGAGCGCCGTGTCGTCGGAGACGCCGTGCCGGCGGATCCGGTCCAGGAGCGTCCGGGTGGTGACCCGGTAGGGGTCGTACCGGTCACCGGCCGGGACGGGCACGATCCCCTCGACGGTGAGGCCGGCCTGCTCCCAGTAGCCGCGGGAGAGGCCGGTCAGCCACGGCTCGTAGGGGCTGACGAGGGTCAGCCGTGACACCCCGAGCGCCTCGCACGCGGCGAGCGTGGCCAGCGACGAGGAGAGCACGGGGAAGCCCGCCCGCTCGGAGAGTTCGGCGCAGAACGCCCGGTCGCCGTCGGGGGAGAGCAGGTAGTGGGAGGCGCTGCACGCGACGACCGCGGCGTCGAGCGGCAGGGCGCCGAAGCCCGCCAGGACCCCGGGCAGCACCGCGTTGTACGTCTCGAGCATCTCCCGCAGGCCCTTGCCCGGCAGGACCGGGAAGCGGGCCGTGTGCAAATGCATTCCGGAACCGAGGAACCGGCTGAACTCGGGCTCGGCGGTGGGATTCTCCGGAGGGACGACAAGTCCGAGCCGGGGCGTGGAGCGTATGTCCATGGTGGCGTCACCCGTTTCCGTATGGGAAGAGAAAGGGAGAAGGTCGTTCCGGGAACCGTAATCCAGAACTCCCGCCCAGCGCAGCCGATGCGGGCGGATCCGTAGTTCTCTGACCTTGCGCTTACCTCTCTTTCCCGGCCTGACATTTCCCTGACCGAACCTGACGGGCACCGGAGTTGCCGGGTGTTGACGCCCGATGCCGGGCCCGGGAAGCTATCTACAGCTTCCACCGCACCAGCTGATGACGGCGCCGTCCGCGCCTATCCATTACCCGGACGTGCAGCCCCGGCGAATTCCGTACGCGGCCCGGCTCATAGGCCGTCACGGTGAATTCCTGCCGTAATCCACAAGCAAGCAAGCAAGGACCCTGCCGCAAGCCCTGGAATAAGGAGTGATTTGCGATGGCAGTCATGGATGAGCACGGCGGGGGCCCCGGAGCCCCCCGTGCGGACGGCGCCGGACCCCCGGTGAGGCTGCCGCACATCTCGGACGCGACCCTGCGCGACTCCGCCCACATGGCCGGAGTGGAGTTCGGTCCCGAGGACGCCGCGGTGATCTCCGACCTGCTGGTGCGCACCGGCGTTGACCTGGTCGAGGTGGGGATGATCTCCGGTCCCTCGTCGGTCGACGCGCCCCTCATCGAGGCCACCCACGAGACGGTGGGCCCCGAGCGCAGCCTGACGCTGGTGGTGGTCAGGGACCGCAAGCAGGTGGAGAAGGCGCTCGACGAGGCCGTGCGCCTGGGCGTGCGGTCGGTGATGTTCTCGATCCCCACCTCCTACGAGCACGCGGGCCTGAAGCTCGCTTCGACGAGCACGAAGTACCTGATCTCGGTCGCCCGGGCGGCCATCGAGGCGGCGAAGGAGCGCGGCCTCCACGTCACCTTCAGCGGCGAGGACGGCGCCCGCACCCCCAAGGAGCGGCTCGTCCCCTACGTCACGGCCGGCTTCGCCGCCGGAGCCGACCGCTTCCGCCTGGCGGAGACGGTGGCCTGCCTGACGCCCTGGCAGATGGAGGACGTGATCGGGGAGCTCACCGCGATCGACGGCTCCGA
This sequence comes from Streptomyces sp. URMC 124, assembly GCF_051386455.1. NCBI lineage: Bacteria > Bacillati > Actinomycetota > Actinomycetes > Kitasatosporales > Streptomycetaceae > Streptomyces > Streptomyces sp. URMC 124. Next base: position 6,781 of record NZ_JBPQTS010000102.1, on the reverse strand, counting down.
GATCGAGATCCACTCGCACAACATGCTCGGCATGGCGGTGGCCAACTCGCTCGCCGCCCTCCGCGCCGGCGCCGACTGGATCTCGGCCACGGTGGGCGGGATCGGCGAGCGGGGCGGCAACGCACCGCTGGCCGAGCTGCTGACCTCGCTGCGCGTCGTCCACGGCGACACCCGCTTCGACCTGTCCCACCTGACCGCCCTGTCGGCCGCCGCGCTCAAGGGATCCGGGCTCGGCGAGGCCTTCCAGTCCGGCCCCACCACCCCGCACGCCTTCGCCTACGAACTGCCCGGCCAGCTCGGCAATCCCGCTGCGTACGAGACGCTCCCGGCGGAAGTCGTCGGCAACTCCCGCGAGCTGCGCGTGCGGACCCGCCTGACCCCCGCGCTCGTCAGGTGGGCGCTCACCGACTCCGGTGTCGAGGACGGCCTCGACGCCGACGCCTTCACCGCCTGGCTGACGGCGTGCCAGGAACAGGAAGGGCGTCCGCTGCTCGACCGCGACGCGATCCGCAAGGCCGCCGTGGACTTTCGCTCGCGCTGAGTCCGTTCCCCAGGAATCCATCCCACACAGAGGAGAACCCTCATGTCCACTGCCACCCTCACCGGCGCCTGCCCCGAGTGCGAGACCGACCTGACGACCCCGCCCATGATCCAGGGCGAGACCCTGTCGTGCCCCGAGTGCATGCTCACCCTCCGCGTCGACGACGTCCGGGACGACAAGCTCTCCCTCCAGATGGTCGAGGTCCAGCTGCGCGACTGGGGCCAGTAGGAGCCGGACGAACGAACGGAGCACCAGCACCGGCACCACCGGACACAGGGCCCCCGGCCGAGGGAAGCCCGTGTCCGGTGGGCCCGGCACCGGGACCGTACCGGCGCCACCGCACACACCACACCGAGGAGTCCCTCCATGGGCGGCAGAATCGCCATCGTCGCGGACCGGATCAGCTGGGAGGAACGCCGGCTGATCGAGACCGCACCGGACTTCGGACTGCAGGCCGAGTGGGTCAACGACGAATCCCTGTGCCTCGGGCACGCGGATCCGCAGTCGATCACCTCCTACGACGCGGTCCTCGTCCGCAGCCGGAGCTACACCCGGGGAGGCCTGCTGGCCACCCTGGCCGAAGCATCGAAGATCCCCACCCTGAACAGCGCGTCCGCCATCCACGCCTGCGAGAACAAGCTGACCCTGCGCGCCGTGCTGCGCAACGCCGGCGTGCCCGTCCCCGACTTCCGTCTCGTCCTCTCCCGCAAGGACTTCGCGCAGGCGCTGGAGGAGCTGTCCCCGCCCGTCGTCCTCAAGCCGGTCTTCGGCGGGATGGGCAAGCGGGTGACGCTCATCCGCGACTGCGACACGGCCCAGTCCGTCTACGACTACGTCGAGGACCTCGGGCACGCCTTCGAGCAGGCCTGTCTGGTGGAGCCGTACTTCGGCGGCGGCTCGATTCGCTGCCTGGTCGTGGGCCGAGAGCTGGTCGGCGCGGCCGAGTTCCGCAGCGGTGGGACCGACTGGCGCAACAACGCGGCGCTCGGCAACCGCAACCGGGCCGTCGCGCACGACCCCGACGTGGTCTCGATCGTCGAGAGCGTCGTGGACGAACTCGGCAGCGGCGTCTACGGGATCGACCTGTTCGCGACCCCCTCCGGCTACGTCGTCAACGAGGTCAACCACGCACCCGGCTTCCGGGCCGTGGCCTCGGCGACCGGAGCGGACATCCCCGCGGCCGTCGCCCGCCACGTACAGGAGATGCTCCGGTGATCCGCGTGGGAGTGGTCGGCGCCTCGGGATTCGCCGGCGGAGAACTCATCAGGCTGGTCACCCAGCACCCCGGACTCGACCTCACCTTCCTGGGCGGCTCGTCGAACATCGGACGCCGCCCGGCCGAACTCCACCCCGGCCTGCGCCTGGACCTGGGCCTGGCCCTCGAACCCGTCACCGACGACCTCGCCGACCGGTGCGACGTCGTCCTCCTCGCCACCCCCGCCCACGTCTCCGCCCGCCTCGCGGCGCAGCTGGCCGACAAGGTGGCGTGCGTGATCGACCTCAGCGGCGCCTTCCGCATCCGCACCCCCGGACTCCACCGGCGCTGGTACCCCCAGGTCGAACGCCACGCGGAGCTCGCCGACCGCTTCGTCTACGGCGTGCCGGAACTCGTCGGGGAGCAGATGGCCGGCGCGCCACTGATCTCCCTGCCCGGGTGCTACGCCACCGCCATCACCCTCGGCCTCGCGCCGCTGACACTCTCCCTCGGCCTGGACCTCAAGACCGTGCTGGTGGACGGCAAGAGCGGATCGAGCGGCAGCGGACAGCAGCTGAGGACCGCCGGGCTGCACCCCTTCCGCAACGGCGCCATCACGCCGTACGCCCCCACCGGGCACCGGCACGCGGCCGAGGTGAGCGACTTCCTGGAGCGCAGCAAGCCCGGGACCGTCGGCTCCCTGACGATGTCGGCCTACGGGGTCTCGCACGTGCGCGGGCTGCTGGCCAGCTCCTACGTCCTCACCGACGACGAGATCGACGCCCGTGAGCTGCAGCGCGCCTACCTGCGCTTCTACAAGAACCACGGCTTCGTTCGGGTCCGGCGGCACACCGAGACGATGATCCCGGTCCCCGACCCGCAGGCCGTGCTGGGCTCGAACTACTGCGACGTCACGGTCATGCACGATCCCGAAGGCGGCCGCATCATCGTCCTCGCCGCACTGGACAACCTGGTCAAGGGCGCCGCCGGGCAAGCCGTCCAGGCCGTCAACAAACGCTACTCCCTTCCGGAAGAGACGGGGCTGACCATGCAGCCAGTGATGCCGGCATGAGCATCGACACCGACCGCACCGAGAGCGTCCCGACCGTCGTCAAGCTCGGCGGCAGCTGCCTGGACGACATGACCGACGCCTGGTGGGACGACCTCGCCGCCCACGGGCGCACGCACCCCCTGGTCCTCGTGCACGGCTGGTCCAAGCCGCTCAGGCTCCTCGACCCCCGCTACACCGAGCCGTCGGCCGTCCTGCGCGACCGCTACGGCAACCAGAGCCGGTGGACCACGCCGGAGGTGATCGAGGACATCAAGACCGTCAGCGACGCCATGGGCGAGCAGGTCTTCGCACGGCTCGAAGCGCGCGGCATCACCGCCGAGCGCCTGATCGGCAGCGACGGCCTCCTCCGGGCCGGCGAGGGCGAGCGCTGGTGGTGGCGCGGCAAGGAACTCGTCGAGCTCGACAACCTCGTGGGCCCGATCACCGACGTCGCCCCCTGCGCCCTGAAGAACCTGCAGCCCGGGCACTGCTACCTGGTCACCCCGCTCGCCCGCAACACCGCCGGCCAGGAGGTGAACACCGATGCCGACCGCGCCGCGGCCGCCGTCGCGGCGGCGACGGGCGCGTCCTCCCTGGTCCTCGTCACCGACGTTCCCCACCTCCTCATCGACGGCGAGCCGGTCCGCCGCATCACCGCCGCGGACGCCGCCGCGTTCCGCGACCGCGGGGCCACCGGCGGCATGCGCAAGAAGCTGCGGGCGGCCGGGGAAGCCCTGGACGGGGGAGTGGAACGGGCCGTCATCGGCAGCGCACCCGTCACCGAGCTGCTCGCCGAACGCACCGGAACCGTCATCACCCGGACATGACCCGCCGGGAGAAGAGCCGGACCGGCCGGAAGAAGAACCAACGAGAGGAGCAGCAGACGTGACGTCTTCCCGGGTGCTCGTGGTGAACAACGGAACCCTGTCCCTGAAGCAGCTGCGCAAGCGCTTCGAAGACCTGGGGTCGGAAACCGACACGGTCGACGCCGCCTCGGTGCCCGCCCGCCTGGATCCGCGCCACCGGGCCGTCGTGCTCAGCGGCACCAAGGTCCGGGCCTACGACAGCGACCACTACCGGCCCCTGATCGACCTCGTCATGAGCGCCGACGTCCCTGTCCTGGGGATCTGCGGCGGCATGCAGATCATCGCCGTCGCCGCCGGTGCGGAGCTGGCCGAGGGGGAACAGCGCGTGGGCGGCTACGACGTCCAGGTCGACACGGCCGAGCCGCTGTTCACCTACGTCAAGCCCACCGTGACGGTCTTCCACCGGCACACCCTCTACCTGCAGGGCGCGCCCCCGGGCTTCCGGTCCATCGGACGCTCCGAGCACGCCCCCGTGGAATTCCTCGCCTCCGACGACGGCCGGATCCTCGGCTCCCAGGCCCATCTGGAGTTCCGCAACGACGGCATGGAGATCCTGCGCGGCTTCGCCCGGCTCTACCAGTGACCTGTCACCCGTATCTCACCGATCACTCACGAGGTCCCCTGACGATGAACGCTCCGAACAGCACGCAACACGTGGAAGAGACGGCCGCAGAGGTCCGGGAGCCCGCCTTCACGGTGTCCCTGAACGGCAGCGGCGGCCCCCTGAAGGGCTGGGTCGTAGTCGACTCGCTCGTCGACTCCCTGGCCATGGGCGGCACCCGGATGACCGGCGACGTCACCGAGGAGGAGGTGCGCGGCCTCGCCCGGGGCATGACCCACAAGCTCACCCTCGTCGGCCTGCCCGTCGGCGGCGCCAAGGCCGGCATCGTGGCGAGCGGCGGCGACCGGGAGGAGACGCTGCGCACCTTCGGGCGCACCGTCGCGCCGCTGCTGCACGGCGGCATCCACCTGGGCTGCGACCTCGGCGTGACGCCGGCCGACCGGGCCGTGTTCTTCGCCGAGGCCGGCTACGACCCGCGCCGCAAGGCGCGCGGCGTCGACATGCCCTACGACTGGCGCACCTACTACGAGCCCCTGGTGGACTGCACCGGTTACGGGGTGGGCGTGGCCGCCGTCACCGCACTGGAGGTGCTCCACCGCCGCGGGGAGTCCCTGCGCGTCGTCGTCCAGGGCTTCGGCACGGTCGGCCGGTCGGTGGCGCGGTTCCTGGAGGACCGCGGTCACCGGATCGTCGGCGTGGCCGACGTCCAGGGCACCGTCAGCGCCGAGCGGCTGCCCGTCGCGGACCTGCTCGCCGTCACCGACGCGGGCGGCCGCATCGACCACGCCCGCCTGCCCGAAGGCGTCACGGTCTCCACCGAGCCGGACGCCTGGCTGGACGTCGAAGCCGACATCCTGATCCTCGCCGCGAACCACTACGCCGTCAACGACGCCAATGTGCACCGCTTGCGGGCGGGCCTGGTCGTGGAGGGCGGCAACATCTGCGTCAGCCCCGAGGCCAAGCTGAAGATGGCCGTGCAGGGCTCCACCCTGATCCCGGATGTCGTCGCCAACGTCGGCGGCGCCGCGGCGGCCGGCCTGGCCCTGACCCGGACGGTGCCGTTCGAACTGGAGGCGGCCAAGCGCAAGGACTGGGTCTTCGACTGGGTCGGCACCCGCGTCCGCAACAACACCCGGGACCTGCTGGAGATATCCGCCGCGGCCTCCGGCGACCCGCTGCCGGCCCTGCTCGCCGACCGCAGGAAGGACCGCCGATGACCACGGCAGCCAAGGCGGCGGCCGGCTTCGTCCCCGAGGGGCACGAGGCCCGCGCCGCGGAGTACCGGCGGCGCGGCTGGTGGCGGGACGAGACCTTTCTCGACGACCTGTGGCGGCAGGCGCGCACGCGCCCCCACAAGCTGGCCGTCGCCGGCCGCCGGGTCGCCGAGGCCCGCACCGACACCCTCGACTACGCCGAACTCGCCCAGCTCACGGATCGCTTCGCGGGCGCGCTGCTCGAACTCGGCGTCCGGCGTGGAGACTTCGTGGCCGTACAACTCCCCAACCGGTGGGAGATGGCACCCCTGATGTTCGCCTGCATGCGCATCGGCGCCGCTATCTGCCCGATCTCGCCGCTGTGCACCCAGGACGAGCTCCGCCACCGCCTCGCCCTCACCGAGGCCCGGGTGTGCGTCACCACCCCGGAGTGGGACGGCTACCCGCTGGCCTCCGTCGTCACCCGGCTCAGCGGTGAACTCCCCACCCTGGAGAAGGTGGCGGTCGTCGGCGGCCACGCCCCCGCCGGGGCGCTGGACTTTGATGACCACTTCGTCGACACCCCGTGGGAGGAGCGCCGCGGAGCCGACCTGGACGGGCTGGCCCTCCGGCCCGACGAGCCGTTCGTCGTGCTGTTCACCTCCGGCACCACCGGCGAGTCCAAGGGCGTCCTGCACAGCCAGAACACCATCCACTCGGCCATCCGTGGCTACGTCGACACCTTCCTCCTGCGCGACGACCTCGTGGCCGCCGTCACCACGCCCCTCGTCCACTACTCCGGGTTCGCCCAGGGCCTCCTGGCCGGCGTCATGCTGGGCGGCACCATCGCCTTCCAGGACGTCCGCAAGAACGCGGCCCTGCTGGACCTCGTGGAGCGCTACGGCGCCACGCTCCTCTACGGCCCCCCGCCCACCCTGACCGACATCGCCGAGTCCCAGCGGGCCGAGCCGCGCGACGTCAGCACCCTGCGCCACGTCGTGACCGGCTCCGCACCGGTCCTGCAGTCCCTGGTCGACGAGCTGCGCGAGACGCTCGGCGCCCGCACGTACTCGGTGTGGGGCATGTCCGAGCACGGCCCGGTGACCATCACCCGGCTCGACTACTGCGAGGACTGGGCGGCCTACAGCAACGGCCGGCCCATCGACTCCATGGAAATACGCATCGACGCGTGCAAAGACCCCAGCAAGCGCGCGCCCGTCGGCCGCCTGCGCGTCCGCGGCGCCTCCCAGGCCCTCGGCTACTACAAGCGCGACGACCTCTTCGCCGCCGAACTCACCGTCGAGGGCTGGTTCGACACCGGCGACGTGGCGCGCGACGACGAGCGCGGCGGCATCCGCATCCTCGGCCGGGCC
>NZ_JBPQTS010000101.1:0-27271 GCF_051386455.1 Streptomyces sp. URMC 124 | reverse complement strand
CGGCCCGCACCGGTGCCGGATGCCCGTGCGCGGCGAGAACAGATCCAGCCGGCCGTCGGGCAGGACCCTGGCCATCAGGTCCGGCTCGGCCCGTAAGCCCTCCGTCGCCGTCGTCTGCGGCGGCTGTTCACCGCCGCGGCGGCGGACCGCCGTCCGGCGCATCGAATGCAACACCATGGATCCTTCCGGCTGGGACGCAACCTGGGCGGGCGCCCTCATGGGTCCGTACCGCCCGTGCGGCGGCCCGCATCGCTCTCGACGCTACCGACGGTCGCCTCCCGGCGGAACCACGCTGGCTGAAGTGGAAGGGGACAGGAAACGGGCGCCGGCAGGTAGAGAAACCTCTACCCCCAGGACACCCTTCAGCGTCATTCTTTCGACGCCGCCCGGCTCCTAGCGTTGTTCCCAGGTCACGCGGGGTGCGTGACAGTCCGGTGGGGAGTCTCGGTGCACACACGAGAAGACGTGCGGTCAGCGACGGCGGTGCGGCTGGAAGCCGTCCGCAAGATCTACGGCAAGGGCGACAACGAGGTGGCCGCGCTCAAGGAGTTGAGCATGAGCTTCGGCACCGGCACCTTCACCGCGGTGATGGGGCCGTCGGGCTCCGGGAAGAGCACCTTCCTGCACTGCGCCGCCGGCCTCGACCAGCCCACCTCGGGCTCGGTGACGGTCGGCGACGTGGATCTCGCCGGGCTCGACGAGGTGCAGCTGACCAAGCTGCGCCGCGACCGCATCGGCTTCATCTTCCAGTCCTTCAACCTGCTTCCCGCGCTGACCGTGATGCAGAACATCATGCTGCCGCTGAAGCTCGCCGGTAAGCGCCCGAACAAGAACCAGATCCTGATGGTGGTCAACCGGGTCGGCCTCGCCGAGCGGATCCACCACCTGCCGGGCCAGCTCTCCGGCGGCCAGCAGCAGCGCGTGGCCATCGCCCGCGCCCTGGTCACCCGGCCCGACGTGATCTTCGCCGACGAGCCCACCGGCGCCCTCGACACCCGCACCGCCGCCGCGGTGCTCGCCCTGCTGCGGGAGTCGGTCTCCTCCATCGGGCAGACCCTGGTGATGGTCACCCACGACCCCGTGGCCGCCTCGTACGCCGACCGCGTGGTCTTCCTCGCGGACGGGCGGTTCGTCGGCGAGCTGCACCGCCCGACCGCCGAAGCCGTCGCCGCCCGGATGACGCGCCTGGGCGCCTGGGACGACGAGACCCACGAGCCGTCCGCGACGGTGGCTGGGGGCCTGCACTGATGTGGGCCCTGGTCTTCCGCACGCTGAAGTTCCGTAAGACGGGATTCATCGCCACCTTCCTCGCGATGTTCCTCGGCGCGGCGATCGTCATGGGCTGCGGCGGTCTCCTCGAGACCGGCATCCGGATGGCCGCACCGCCGCAGCGCCTGGCCGCCGCGCCGATCGTGGTGACGGGCCGGCAGGAGCACGACGGCACCGCGCTCAGCGAGCGCAACCGCATCGACGCGGGCCTGGTGGACACCGTCCGCTCGGTGCCCGGAGTGAAACGGGCCGTCCCCGACGTGTCCTTCCCCGCGACCGTGCTCACCGGCGGGAAGCCCGTCGCCGGCAGCTCCGGCTCCGCCGGGCACAACTGGGACAGCGCCCAGCTGACCCCGTACGCCCTGAAGCAGGGCGCGGCCCCCGCCCGGAGCGGCGAGATCGTCCTCGACTCCGCTCTGGCCGCCCGCTCGAAGGCCTCCGTCGGCACGAGCGTCGAGCTCACCGCCCACGGCTCCACCGGCACGTACACCGTCAGCGGCATCGCTGACCGCAAGGGCGGCGGCAGCGCGGACCCGGCGGTGTTCTTCACCGGCGCCGAGGCCCTGCGGCTGGCGGCGACCGGCGGGAAGATCGACTCCATCGGCGTGTTGCCCGCACCGGGCACGGGCGTGGCCGCGCTCGGCAAGGCCGTCGAAGCGAAGGTGGCAGGCGGCGCCAGTGTCCTGACCGGCGAGCGGCGGGGGCTCGCCGAACTGCCCGGCACCCTGGCCAGCCAGAAGACCGTGACCATCCTGGCGTCGATCTTCGGCAGCTGGGCGATCCTCATCGTGATGTTCGGCGTGGCCTCCACACTGGGGCTCTCGCTGCAGCAGCGCCAGCACGAGATGGCCCTGCTCCGCGCCATCGGCACCACCTCCCGGCAGGTGCGCCGGATGATCCTCGGCGAGACCGCCGTGCTGTCCGTCCTGGCCACCGCCCTGGCGATCCTGCCCGGCCGGTACCTCGGCGAGCTGCTCTACAGCCAGCTGACCGGGCACGGCGTCGTATCGGACGCCGTGGCCTTCCGCCAGGGCTGGGTCCCGGTCGCCGTCGGCGCGGTCGCCGCCGTCGCGGCGGCCCTGGGCGCGACGCTCTTCGCCGGACGCCGCGCCGCCCGGACCAAGCCCATCGCCGCGCTCGCCGAAAGCACGACGCAAAGCCGCTGGTTCACCCTTCCCCGGCTGCTGCTCGCCCTGTTCTTCTTCGCCAACGGCATCATCCTGTCGATCGTCACCGCCACGGTGATGGAGGACGGGCCGTCACTGGCCAGCACCGCCGGCCCCGCGTCCGTGCTCTTCGCCATCGGCCTCGCCCTGCTGGCCCCCGGCATCACCAAGGGCATCGTGACCGCCCTGCGCCTGCCGGTCCGGCTGCTGACGGGCCTGTCCGGCGAACTCGCCCTGCACAACGCGGCGACGCGCAACGTCCGCATGGCCGGCGCCGTCGCCCCGATCATCCTGCTGATCGGCATCGCCACCGGCACCCTGTACATGCAGTCGACCGAGGACCACGTCTCCGCCCGCAGCTACGCCAAGAACGTGCTCGCCGACTACGTGGTCGACTCGTCGGCCGGGGGCTTCGGCCCGCGCGTCGCCGACGAGATCCGCGGCCTCCCCGGCGTGGCGGGCGCCTCCGAACTGGTCTCCTCGGACGGGCAGATCGACAAGAACGGCGGCGAGGACATCGCCCTGCGCGGCGTCTTTGCCGCCGACGCGGACAAGACCCTCGCGGTGAGCCCCGTCGCCGGCTCGCTCGACGGCCTGCAGGGCAACACGGTGGCCCTGTCGGACAAGCAGGCGAAGAAGTTCGGGGTGGGCGTCGGCGACACCCTGCCGGTCCGCCTGGGCGACGGCACCCGCACCGAACCGAAGGTCGTCGCCCTCTTCCCCGACAACCCCAAGCAGCAGTACCTCCTGCTGCCGTCCGCCGTCCTGGCCCCGCACACGACCGCCGGCCTGCCCGAGCAGATCCTGGTCCGCGCCGACGCCGACGCCGACCGCGGCGCCCTCCGGGCGAAGCTCGACGAGGTCGCGGCCGCCCGGCCCGGCGCCGAAGTGGCCGGACGCGCCACGCTGACGAGCCAGAACAACCAGATCCAGCAGATCCTGGTCTCGGCGAACTACACGATCGTCGCCATGATCGTCGGCTACGCCGCGATCACCGTGATCAACGCCCTCGTGGCGGTGACCCGGCAGCGCAACCGGGAGTTCGGCCTGCAGCGGCTGACCGGCGCCACCCGCGGCCAGGTGATCGGCATGCTGAGCGTCGAAGGCGGCCTGGTCGCCGTCATCGGGACCGTGCTCGGCACGATCGCCGCCGCCACGACCATCGTCCCGTACAGCCTCGTCAAGAACGGCACCCCCATGCCGGAGGGCTCCATCGGCATCTACCTCGCCATCATCGGGGGAGCCCTCGTGCTCATCTTCGGCGCGACGCTGGTGCCCTCCTGGCGCGGGATGCGCACCCCGCCCATCGAGACGGTGACCAAGCCCGCCTGACCGGACGGCGGCCGCACGGCCGCCGCCCCCACGGACGTCTTCCCCGGGCGGTGCCCCCGTAGCCGCCCGGGGAAGACCCGTCTCCAACAGGCGCCCCACATCGGCGCATTGTGGACACCAGTGGCCTTCACATAGCATGCGGAAACCGAGACCACCTATCCTGATGAGGACGACCGGGACCTTGACCGACGCTCTCGGCGCGTGGCGCGCCCGGGCCCGCCGCGCGGGCGCCGACATGGCGGTCGGAGTGGCCATCGCGGCCGGATCGATGGCGGCCTTATGCCTCTTCCTCGTCACCGCCTACTTCGTGATCCTCTTCGTCATCGGCATCGGCGCCGTCGCGCTGCCGATCGTCACAAAGGGCGTCCGCTGGCTGTGCAACCTCAACCGCCGCGCCGCCGGCCGGGCCGGCGTCCCGGTCGCCGTTCCCTACCACCCCGAACCGCAGGAGTTCGAGAAGGACATCGTCGGGTGGATGCGCCGCTGCAAGTGGATCCTCATGGACCCCGCCACCTGGCGTGACCTGCTGTGGCTGCTGCTCAACACCGCGGCCGGGATGATCGGCCTGGTGCCGGCCGCCGTGCTCTACTACGCCCTGGAGGGGCTCGCGGTGGGCGCCGGCCTCTGGCGGCCCATCCTGGACGCGAACGGCAGCGGCCGCTGGTACTGCTTCATCACCGTCGACAGCTGGCCGAGCGCCCTGCTGGCCCTGGCGGCCGCGGGCGGCCTGCTGTTCGCCTGGCTCTGGGTCAGCCGGCCGGCCCTCAAGGCGCACGCCTACTTCACCCGCTTCCTCCTCGGCCCGGCCGAGCGCACCGTGCTGGCCTCCCGCGTGCGGCACCTGGCCGAGACCCGGACCACGGCCCTGGACACCCAGGCGGCCGAGCTCCGCCGCATCGAACGGGACCTCCACGACGGCGCCCAGGCCCGGCTCGTGGGCCTCGGCTTCACCCTCGGCGCGGTCGAGCGGACCATGGACCGCAAGCCGGAGGAGGCGCGGCGGCTGCTGCGCGAGGCGCGCGAGTCCTCCGTCCTCGCGCTCCGCGAGCTGCGCGACCTCGTCCGCGGCATCCACCCGCCCGTGCTCGCCGAGCGCGGCCTCGCCGACGCCGTGTGCGCCCTGGGCATCGACAGCCCGCTGCACGTCGACGTGGAGACGGACGTGCCCGGCCCGCTGCCGGCGCCGGTCGAATCCGCCATGTACTTCTCCGTGTCGGAGCTCCTGACCAACGCCCTGAAGCACTCCGGGGCGGACCGCGTCGAGATCGCGCTCTGGCACGAGCAGGACGTGCTCCACGCCCGCGTCACCGACGACGGCCGCGGCGGCGCCGACATCGGCGCGGGCACCGGGCTGCACGGCATCCGCCGCCGCCTGGCGACCTTTGACGGAACCCTGGACATCAGCAGCCCCGTGGGCGGTCCGACCGTGACGAAAATGGAGATACCGTGCGCGTTGTCCTCGCCGAAGACCTCTTCCTCCTGAGGCAGGGGCTCATCCAGCTCCTGGAGGCCTACGACTTCGAGGTGGTCGCCGCCGTGGACAACGGCCGGGACCTGTCCGCGGCCCTCGCCGAGCACCGGCCCGACATCGCGATCGTGGACGTGCGGCTGCCTCCGACGTTCACCACCGAGGGACTCCAGGCCGCACTGCAGGCCCGCCGCGACCTCCCCGGGCTGCCGATCCTCGTGCTCTCGCAGAACGTCGAGCAGATGTACGCCAGGGAATTGCTGGCCGACGGCACCGGCGGCATCGGCTATCTGCTCAAGGACAGCATCTTCGACAACGACCAGTTCATCGACGCCATCACCCGGGTGGCCGCCGGTGGCACCGCCATGGACCCCGCGGTGGTCGCCCGGCTGATGGTCAGCCACGCGCGCGACGAACCCCTCGGCGCCCTCACCGCGCGCGAGCGGCACGTCCTGGAGCTCATGGCCGAGGGATGCTCCAACATGGCCATCGCGCAGCGCCTGACCATCAGCGAGGGCGCGGCCGCCAAGCACATCTCCAACATCTTCGCCAAGCTCATGCTGCCGCAGGACAGCGACAGCAACCGCCGCGTCCTCGCCGTCCTGGCCTACCTCAACGCCTGACCGGACCGCCGCCGGCCTCGGCCCCGCCGCCGGCAGTGGCAACGGCTTCAGTGGATGCGGACCATCCGGACCGGTGAGCTGCGCACCACGTCCGGATGCGGGTCTCCCGGTGCGTCGAGGCCGTAGAGCACGCCCCGTAGCTGCAGCGCGCCCCGGCGCCGCGCCCGCACGCTCGCCTCGACCGTCGCCCCGGAGCCGGGAGAGACCGTCCGTCCGCAGCCGGCCGTGCGCCAGGCGGTGGCGCCCAGCGCCCGCTCCTGGACGCAGGCGCGCAGGTACCGCGCCGCGTCGTCGTCGCCGCCCCCGCTGATGCGCAGGGCCTGTCCGGCACGGACCGGTCGGCCGGGAGCGCTGATCGCCATCGCCCCCTGGGCGGCCGCGGGGGCCGTGTCGACGGATACCGCCGCGACGGCGAGGAGCGTGGCCGCGGCGGCGCGGGGAACTCCGGGGAAACGGCGGAAGCCGGGGAAGCGGGAGATGCGGGGGATGCGGCGCTCGGGGTCGCGTGTCATGGCCCACCCTTCTGCGGTCCGGTCGTTCACATGGAATTTTTCCGGGGAATTCATATTTTCCGCGCCAACTCCCCTTTGAACCACTGTTATTGGTACGGTCCGGGCGAATGAGACGATACGTTCCCGGGAGGCGCCCGCCGTGGACACTTCCGCCCCGCGCGGGCCGCGCGCCCGGCACCCGTGCGGCAGTCCGGAAATAACACTTGCTATATTGCGCAACTGTGAAAGTTGCGAGGTCGTCGCGGGCGCGGCGGCCGGACCGATGGGGAGCACGTATGGGCCGTAGGCGGACGGAGACGCCGGGGAAGCGGACGCGGCGGGCCGGAACGGCACTGCTCGCCCCGGGAGCACTGCTCCTGGCCGGCGCCGTGGTGGACGAAGCGGCCGGAGCCGGCCTCGGCTGGGTCTTCGCGCTCTCCGCCGCGGCCGCCGCCGCGCTCGCCGCGGCGCTGTGCGCCCGCGCCCACACGTGGTGGGCGCTCGCCGCGCCGCCCCTGGTGATCGCCGCGGTGGCCGTCGGCGCCCGGGCGGTCGCGGCGCCGGCCGGCCCGGGCGGGAGCGGCGACACCCTCGCCGCGGCGGCGCACTGGGCCCTGGACACGTTCCCGGCGATGGCCGCGGCGGAGGCCTCGGCCGTCCTCGTGCTGGCCGTGCGCACCTTCCGTCCCGGCCGGGGGAGGCGGGCCTGCCATGCGTGAGCCCTACCGCCGCGAGCCCTACCGCCCCGACGGCCGGACCCGCTCACCGGGCGCGGGCCGGGGCCGCCCGGCCGCCCGCCCCGCGCCGCGCGGGCGCCGCGGAGGGCGCCCGCGCCGGCCCGGCCGCGCGGTCCGCATCGCGATCTGCCTCACCTCCGCGGCCGTCATGCTGACCAGCGGCGTCGGCTGGTGCGCGTACCACTGGCTGGATCGCGGGGTGAACACCTCCAGCGCCCTGGACGCCCTGCGGGACGGCGCGCCGCCGCGGCGCGACGACGCGGTGAATCTGCTCCTGATCGGCCTCGACAGCCGCAAGGACATGAACGGCAACGACCTGCCCAAGGAGTTCGTGCAGGACGAACTGCACGCCGGCTCCAGCGCCATCGGCGGCTACAACACCAACACCCTGATCCTGATGCACATCCCGGCCGGCGGCGGCAAGGTCACGGCCTTCTCGATACCGCGCGACGACTACGTCGAGATCGCGGGCGGGCGCGGCGAGCACAAGATCAAGGAGGCGTACGGGATCGCCAAGGCCGAGGCCGAGGAGAAGCTGTCCGCCCGCGGAGTCAAGGGGGCCGAGCTGGAGCACCGCGGCCGGGAGGCGGGCCGCGAGGCCACCCTGGCCACGGTCCAGCGCTTCCTCGGCGTGCCCATCGACCACTTCGCCGAGGTCAACCTGCTCGGCTTCTACGACATCGCCAAGGTGGTCCAGCCCGTCCAGGTCTGCCTCAAGCACGCCGTGCGCGACCGGTACTCCGGCGCGGACTTCCCCGCCGGGCCGCAGGAGCTCGACGCCCGCCAGGCGCTGTCCTTCGTGCGGCAGCGGCACGGCTTGCCCGGCGGCGACCTCGACCGCACCCACCGCCAGCAGGCGTTCTTGTCGTCGGTCACGCACAAGCTCAAGCAGGAGGGCGTGTGGAGCGACTTCGGCAAGCTGCAGGGGCTGTTCGACGTGATCAAGAAGGACGTCGTCATCGACAACCGCTGGAACATCCTCGACTTCGCCCGGCAGGCCCCCAACCTCACCGGGGGCAACGCCGAGTTCCACACCCTGCCCATCGAGGGGTTCGCCACCCGCAAGGGCGAGGCCGTGAATCTGGTCGACCCGGACAAGGTCAAGTCCCTCGTCCGGGCGATGACCGGGCAGAAGGGGCAGCAGAAGACGGGGGAGGGCGGCGGCGCGCCGGTCGCCGGCCCGCAGCAGGGCGGTGGCGGTGACGACGCCAAGGGAGGCGGCTCGGCCCCCGGGGTGTCCTCCGGCTCCTTCCAGGGCCCGCCGGTGAAGATGGGCGGCGTCCCCTGCGTCGACTGACCCCGGGGAGCGCGTCCGCACCGGGGGCCTCCTCCTGCCGGCGCCTTGCGGTCAGCTGAATCCGACGTGCACGTGGTCGTGGTGGGTGTCGTCGGAGAAGAACGGGCGTCCCGGGCTCCCGCCGGCCGGCAGGACCGGGCCGCCGACGTTGTACGCACCGGCGGCAGCGGCGTCGCGCATGAACGCCTCGACCAGCGCGCGCGGCGTCGCCCGGTCCACCACCGCCCGGTCGTCGATGCGCCACACGTCGAACGCCCGGCCCGGCGGGTGGTCGCTGGGCCGGCCGGTGCCGAAGACGTTCAGGGGGTGGCCGGAGCGCACGACGCTGACGTCGATGCGGTAGTGCTCCGCCAGCTTCAGCAGCGTCCGCAGGACACCGGCGTGCACGCCTCCGTTGCGGATGTCGGCCTCGGCGGCCGCGGGCAGCCGGATCCGGCGCTCGGCGAGCACGCGGCGCGCCGCCTCCGGCAGCGAGCCGGCCGCGGGGCCCGGAGCGGCCGGGTGCAGCGCGCCGACCGACCAGCGCTCCCCGGCCGTCGCGCCCCGTGCGAGGCGTACGTCCACGGTCGTCCCGCCCGTCACCACCGGCCCGTTGCCCGCGCGCGTCCACTGCCGGCACACCACCAGCACGCTCGCCGAGTCGGCCAGGATCCCGCCGTACTGGGCGTCGACCACCTCGACGGCGGCCTCGTCCGCGCCGGAGAGCAGCGGCCCGGCCTGCCCGGCGAGCCCGGGCGGCAGCCCGAGCGCGGCGACCCGCTGCCGCGCCGCGTCCGTCCCCCCGGCGCCGCGCCGCCAGGTGCCCAGGGCCTCGACCAGCCGGACGGCGCGCAGCTTCACCTCGGGCCGGATGTCCGAGGGGTCGGGGCGCCAGGCCGCGGGGCGGGGGAGCGCGGCGGCCGGTGACGGCGGGCCGCTGCCCATGGCGTTGCGCGGCGGTGCCGTCCCGCACCCGCACACGCCGAGGGCGAGCCCCGCGGTTCCCGCGAGGACGGTCCGGCGGCCCGGGCCCACGGGTCTCGTGACGGCGGCTGCGGGGCGCGGGTCGCGGGGCATGCGCTGTTCCTCCTCCCGGCCTCCGGCTCCACGGCGGGGCTGCGCGTCGTCCGGCAGGCGTCCGGATCCGGGCCCGTGCCGGGCGTCCGGCCGGGCCCCGCTCAAGTCTCGTGCCCGGCGGCGGGCGCCGCATCCGGCACTGCGCCACCCGGGAAATGCGCTCCCGCAAGGCCGATTTGCCGGGCTCCGGGCCTGGTCACGGGGATCTTGCCCGCCCGCTCGGCCGTCGGCTACCGTCGATTGGTGCAAGGGGAAAGTATCTGAATGCGCGGCAGGAAAAACAGCATGGCGATAACCGGCTACCGGCACAGGAGAGGCCTATGCCCGCCAGCCAGACCAGCCCTCCGTCCCCCACCACTCAGCTGATCAGCGTCGTTCTCCCCTGTTACAACGAAGAAGCCGTCCTCGGCCGTACCCACGACCGCATCGTCCGGGCCCTGCGCCCCGTGGAAGACGTCCGCTACGAAGTCATCTACGTGGACGACGGCAGTGCCGACGCCACCTGGAACCTCCTGCGGGCGTTCACCCGGGAGTCCCCGATGGTGCGCGCCGTCCGCTTCAGCCGGAATTTCGGCCACCAGGCGGCCTGTCTCGGGGGTCTCAAGGAAGCCCGGGGAGACGCGGTCGTCCTCCTCGACGCCGATCTGCAGGACCCTCCCGAAATCATCCCGGAAATGGTGGCCCGCTGGCGCCGGGGCTGGCGGGTGGTGTCCGCGCGGCGCACCGCGAGACACGGCGAGAGCGTCTTCAAGAACTTATCGGCCTTCGCCTTCTACCGGCTCCTGGACCGGCTCTCCGACCATCCCGTGGCATTCGACACCGGGGACTTCCGGCTCCTCGACCGGGAAGTCGTCGACCTGCTCACCGGGCTGACGGACCGGGAGCTCTTCCTGCGCGGCGCGGTCAGCTGGGCGGGCTTTCCCGAGACCGCGATCGAATACCAGCGGGAGCCGCGGGCCGCGGGCGCCTCCAAATACACGCTGCCGAAAATGCTCGCCCTCTCCCGCAGTGCGTTCCTCACCAGCGGCTCCGCCCTTCCGCTGCGGATTCCCCTCTGCACGGGCACGGCCTCGCTCGCCGGCGCGCTCCTGCTGGCGCCGACCCGCCGGGGCCGGCCGAAGGTCCTGCCCCTCGCCCTGTTCGGCGCGCAGTCGCTGGCGGTCGGCGTCCTCGGGGAATACCTCCACGCCGTCCTGCGGCAGGCGCAGGGCCGGCCCTCCTACGTGATCAGCGAACGGATACGGAGCACCGTCCCCGGGGCCGTCCTCGCCTCGGTCGAGGAGGTCGCGTGATGCAGACGGACGTCATCGTCGTCGGTGCCGGGTTCACCGGCCTGTCCGCCGCGCTGGAGCTCGCGGAGCTCGGCCACTCCGTGCGGCTCCTCGAACGCGACTCCGGCATCGGCGGCCTCGCAGGGACCTTCGCGGTCGGCGAGCGCCGCCTCGAACGCTTCTACCACCACTGGTTCGCCTCCGACGAGGAAATGCTCCGGCTCTGCGCCCGGCTCGGCATAGCCGATCTGATGGAACCCCACCTGACCCGCACCGGCATGTATTACGCGAACTCCGTCTACCGCCTGTCGAAACCCCTGGACCTGCTGCGCTTCGCCCCCCTGCCGCTGGTGGACCGGCTCCGCCTCGGCCTGCTGACCGTGCGCGCCCAGCGCGTGCGGGACTGGCGCCTCCTGGAGCACCGCACGGCCGAGGAGTGGCTCGTCTCGCTCGGTGGCCGCAGGGTCTACGACGTCGTGTGGCGCCCTCTGCTGGAGGGCAAGTTCGGCGACCACGCCGCGGAGGTCGGCGCCACGTGGATGTGGACCAAGCTGCACCTGCGCGGCGGCAGCCGCACCCGCTCGGGCAGCGAGACCCTCTACTACCTGCGCGGCGGCAGCGACGTCCTCCTCACGGCCCTGCGCAAACGCCTCGCGGACCACGGCGTCGACATCCGCACGGACACCCCGGTGCAGGACGTCGTCACCGACGGCCGCCGGGTCACCGGCGTCCGCACCGGGGACGGGGAGTTCCACCCCGCCGGCCGGGTCCTGCTCACCGTCGCGCCCGAACTGGCCGCCCGGATGCTGGAGGAGCAGAGCGACACCCACCCCTCCGTTCCGCCGCTGCTGCGGCAGCTGCGCAGGATCCGCTACCTGGCCAACCTCTGCCTGGTCCTGGAGAACAACCGCCCGCTCTCCGACACCTACTGGCTCAACGTCAACGATCCCTCCTTCCCCTACGTCGGGGTCATCGAGCACACCAACATGGACGACCCCGCCCGCTACGGCGGCCGGCACATCGCCTACCTCTCCAAGTACCTCCCGGTCGACGCCGAGCTCTACCGGATGGGCGACGAGCAGGTGTTCGAGCACAGCCTGCCGCACCTGCGGCGGATGTTCCCCGGCTTCGACCGGAGCTGGGTCGACGCCTTCCACGTGTGGCGCGCCGACCACGCGCAGCCCGTCATCACCCCCGGCTACACCCGCCTCATGCCCCCCGTGCAGAGCCGCGTGACCGGCCTCTTCCTCGCGGGCATGGCACAGGTCTTCCCCGAGGACCGCGGCACCAACTACGCCGTCCGGGACGGCCGCCGCGCCGGGCGCCTCATCGCCGACCGGCTGCGCACCGAACCCGGCGACCGGCACGCCTTTCCCGAGGACTCCCACGCCTGAGCACGAGGACGCCATGCCCGAACTCATCTCGCTCGACCAAGCCGAACACCTCGGCATCGACCAGGTCCACGCCCTCTACGAGAAGCACGTCAGCCGCAGCCAGGTCTCCCTCATCGGCTCCTTCGGATTCGGCCGCGACCTCGTCGACAGCGCCGAGGGGGCGTGGATCACCCTCCGCGACGGCCGGCGCATCCTCGACTTCACCGGCGGCATCGGCGTCCTCAACCACGGCCACAACCACCCGCGCATCCTCGCCGCCCGCGACCGCTTCCGCCGGCACCGCCGCATGGAGGTCCACAAGAACTACTTCTCGCCCTACGTCGCCGCCCTCGGCCACAACCTGTCCGCACTGCTCCCCGGCGACCTCGACGTCTGCTACTTCCCCAACTCCGGGGCGGAGGCCGTCGAAGGCGCGGTGAAACTCGCGTACAAATACCACGGCGGGCGGCGCGGCACGGTCCTGCACACGGACATCGCCTTCCACGGGAAACTGCTCGGCGCCGGCAGCCTCACCGCCTCGCCGGAGATCCACTTCGAATTCCCCCGGATCCCCGGGACCGACTCCTTCGCCTTCGGCGACCTCGCCTCCTTCGAGCTGGCCCTGGAGCGGCACCGCGACAGCACAGGGCGCAGCGACGTGTACGCCGTCGTCCTCGAACCGTTCAGCGCCTCGGCCCTGCGCGAGAGCCCGCCCGCCTTCCTGCGCGAGGTCCGGCGGCTGTGCACGGAGCAGGACATCGTCCTGGTCTTCGACGAGGTGTACACCGGCTGGGGGAAGACCGGCGAGCTCTTCCATTTCATGCGCTGCCCGGGCCTGGTTCCCGACGTCCTCACCATGTCGAAGTCGTTCGGCGGCGGGAAATCCTCCATCTCCGGGTACGTGGTGCGTGAACCCGTCTTTCGCAAGGCCTACGACAACCTCGCCGACGCCACCTTGCACAGCACCACCTACTACGGATTCGGCGAGGAGACCGCCACCGCCCTGGAAGCGGTGTCCGTGGCCGTCGAGGAGGATTTCCCCGGCCGCGCCCGCAGACTCGGCCGGCTGCTGTCCGCCGGTCTCGCCCGCATCGCCGAACGCCACCCCCGCCTCGTGGCCTCCACCACCGGCCGGGGAGCCCTCCACGGCGTCTTCCTCCGGCCCGGCCCGGACATCCCGGACCGCATCCGCGCCGCCCTCCCCGCGGCCGCCCGCGACCCCCAGGCCGTACCGAAGCTGCTCACCGCCGCCGTCATCGCCGCCCTGTACCGGGACCACGGGATCCTGACCTTCTTCGGCTCCAACCGCGACATCGCCCTCGTCGTCTCGCCGCCCCTCGTCGCGGGCGAGGAGGAGACGACCGCCTTCCTGGGCGCCCTGGACGCCGTGCTCGCCAAGGGCGCGGCGCGGCTGCTGGCCGCGTTCCTCAGGGAGAAGGTGGCCGGATGATGCGCGGCGCACTGCGCGCGAGCGGCCTGCGCTCGTACTGGCTGCGGCAGTACGCCTGCCTGGGCGACCCCCGGGCCCGCGCCGCCGCCGAGACCCACGTGACCGGGACCCTGAGCACCCTCCCGCTGCCCTACCGGGCCGGCTACGCCCTCGCCCTGTGCCTGCTGCCCGCGGCCTTCTTCGCGGTCTCGGGCCGCGGGCTGCGGAGCGCCTCCGCCGCCGAGGGCCGCCGCGGCATGCAGCGGCTGGCCGCCGTCCCGGGCTTCGCGGACGTCGTGCGCTCGGGCACCGCCCTCGCCCTGCTCGGCGCGCTCGACGGCCGCCCCGGAGCACAGCCGCCCGCACCCGCGGGGGCGGACCGGTGAACCCGCGGTCCGCGCGCAGGGCGCACACCTGCGACAGCGACGTCCTCGTCGTGGGCTCCGGCGCCGGCGGCAGCGTCGTCGCGCGGGAACTGGCGGCCGCCGGCCGGCAGGTGACCGTCCTCGAAGAAGGCCCGCGCGTCGACACCGGCCGCATCGCCGCCGCCACGCCCGCCGAGAACATGCGCCGTCTCTACCGCCAGGGCGGCCTGACCCCCGTCTTCGGCACGCCCACCCTCGCCTACGGCGAAGGCCGCTGCGTCGGCGGCACCACCGTCGTCAACGGCGGGCTGCTGTGGGACCCCCCGCCCGCCCTGCTCAACCGCTGGGCCGCAGAGGCCGGTATCGGCGGGTACCGCGCCGCCGACCTCGCCGGGCACCTCGCGGCCGTCGCGCGCCGCCTCGGCGTCGCCGCCCAGCCGCACGGGGACGGCAACCGCGACTCCCGGCTGCTCGCCGCGGGCGCCGAGCGCCTGGGATGGCGCTGGCAGCCCGCCCGCCGCGCCGTCCGCGACTGCCTGCACCGCAACCGCTGCACCACCGGCTGTCCCGGCGGCGCCAAGCAGAGCATGGCCGTCAGCTACCTCCCCGAGGCCGAATCCCACGGCGCGCGCATCGTCCCCGGCACCCGCGTCCTGCGGATCCTGCACGAGGACGGCGCGGTCCGCGGCGTCCTCGCGACCGGGCCCGGCGGCCGGACGCACCTCCACCGCGCCCGCGAGGTCTTCCTCGCCGCGGGCCCCCTGCAGACGCCCGCGCTCCTGCAGCGCAGCCGCATCCACCGCGGGACGGCCGGACGCGAGCTCTCCCTGCACGTCAACCTCCGCACGGTCGCCCGCTTCGACGAGCCCGTCCACGCCGACCGGGGCACTATCTTCACCGCGCAGGTCCACCAGTTCGCCGACGACGGCGTGCTGATGATGCCGTCGAACCTCACCCGCGGCACCCTCGCCGCCGCGCTCGCGAGCCGCCCCCCGCAGCTGCTGGACCGGCTGCTCGCCGCCTTCGGCCTGCTCGGGTCGTACACCACGCAGGTCCGGCTGCAGGGCAAGGCCCGGCTGCGGGTCACGCCGCGCGGCGGGCTGCTCCTGCGGCACGGCATGACGTCCGCCGACCACAGCCGGCTGCGAGAGGCGTACCGGCGCACGAGCGAGCTGCTCTTCGCCGCGGGGGCGCGGGAGCTGATCCCGCCGGCGGCCGGAGCCCGCCCCCTGCACACGCCCGCGGAGGCCGGGGAGTTCTGCCGTCGCGTGCGGCCCGGCGACTGGGAACTGGTGTCCGTGCACGGCATGGCGTCCGCCCGCATGGGCCCGGCGGAACGCGGCGGCGTCTGCGACGAGCACGGGCGCCCCCACGGCTTCCGGCGGCTGCGGGTGTGCGACGCGAGCGTCCTGCCCGGCGTCACCGGCATCAGCCCGCAGGGCACCGTCATGGCGTTCGCCCACGAGATCGCCGAACGCTTCCTGGACTCCGGGGCGGGCCGCCCGTGACGGACCGGACCAGGCGGGCACCGGCACCCGTGCAAGCGGGCGGCGGCAGCACCGCCCCGATGTTCACCCCGGCCGCCGTCGCGGCCTCCTGCGCAGGCTTCGTGCTCATCGGCGCGCTCCAGTCCCTGTACGGGCCCGCGATCCCCGCCCTGCGCGCCGAGTTCGGCCTGTCGCCCTCCGCCGCGGGACTGGCGCTGAGCGCCCACTTCATCGGCGGCGTCACGGGCGTTCTGGTCTTCAACCGCGTCCACGGGCGCACCGGCAACCGCGTGCTCCTTGGCTCCTCCTACGCCCTGACGGCCCTCGGCAGCGCCGCCTTCGCCCTCGCCCCCGCCTGGCCGGTCGCCCTCGTGGCCGCGCTCGTCACCGGCCTCGGCTTCGGCGGCATCGACTACGGGCTCAACCAGCTGTTCGCCGTCGGCTTCGGCCGCCGCAGCACCGCCATGCTCAACGTCCTCAACGCCCACTTCGGCATCGGCGCCGTCGCGGGTCCCGCCCTGATCGGAGTGCTCGGCCCGGACCGCTACCCGGTGGTCTTCCTCGCCTTCGCCGTCCTCGCCGCCGCCCTCGTCCTCCTCCTCAAGGGCGTCCGCGACCAGGACCCGGCCGGGGCGCCCACCGCCCCCGGCGGCCCGCCGGGAGCGCCCGAGCAAAAGGGCCGCGCAGTGCTGCTCCTGGGCGCGTTCGTCCTGCTGTACGTGGTGCACGTGGGCGTCGAGGCGGGCGTCGGCGGCTGGGAGCCCACCCACCTCGAAGCCGTCGGCTACGGCACCGCCGCGGCCGCCTCCGCGACCTCCGTCTACTGGCTGATGCTCACCGCCGGCCGCTTCCTGGTCGTGCCCCTCGCCGTCCGCCTGCCGGAGCCGGTGATCGTGGCCGTCAGCTGCGCCGGCATGACGGTGTGCACGGCGGCCGCCGCCCTGCCGGGCCTCGCCCCCTACGCGTACGCGGGCGTGGGCCTGTTCATCGCACCGGTCTTCCCGACGGCGCTGCCGTGGCTGGGCCGTACCGTCCCCACCGCCCGGCGCGCCGCGGCCTACGTGATCGCCGCGTCGATGGTGGGCGGCGTGGCCGCGGGTCCCGCGCTGGGCAAGGCGATCGAGCTGTCGGGCGTGCGGGCGGTGCCGGTGGCGCTGTGCGGCATGACGGCGGTCTGCCTGCTGGCCGCGCTGTGGCTCGCGCGGGCGACCCGCTCGCCGCGGCCGGTGAGCTCCGCTCGCCCGTGCGAGTGATATATAGCCGACCGGTGACGGTGTAGAGCCGCGGCCGGCCCCGCGGCGCGCGACGATGCCGGGGCGGGGGTTTCGTACGCATCCGCCCCGGCCTTGAACCGTTTCCCCTTGCGTGGAGGTGCCGTGTACACCACCGAGCCAGTCGCCAACACCCTTGCCCCGTCTCCTCAGGAGGACCAGCTGGCCGAGGACTACGCCAGCGTCCTCGGCACCCTCTCCCGCATCGACGAGGCGGTGCGCGAAGGCGCCTGGCAGGGGGTGCGCGACGAACTCGACCAGCTCATCAGCGCGGCCGAGGACATGTGGTCGACCCTGACCGACCCCGACCCCAGCGCCGACGACGCGGACGCCGACCGGCGCCGCTTCCCGGTGACGGCCGACGCCGCCACGGTCCGCCGCCTGGTGACGACCTACGCCGAGCCCTATGCGCTCGGCCGCCTCCTCTACCCGTCGAACGGCGCCACCCCGCCCGAGCTCCGGCCGCGGCCCGCCGCGGAGGACGCCGACCTCCACGACGTCCGGCCGGAGGCGTTGACCTGACCGACCCGCATTTCCGGCGACGGCGGCCCGCGGGCCGCCGTCGCTGCATTTACGAAAACTTTTTGCCGATGCGAAACCCTTTACGGCATACTGATCGACATTCTCCCCCCACCGCATCGACCACTTCCTTGATTTCTGTGTGAGGCCCTGCCCCATGGGCGTCTTTCTGCGTGCCCTGCGTGCACTCGTTCTGCTCGCGGGTTTCTATCTCCTGTGCTTCGTCGTGCTCGGCGTCTTTACCGGAATCGGTGCCGCCGCTTATTGGCGGGGGGTAAACCCCCTCGCCCTCAAAATCACCGTCGTCCTCGCGCTGCTGGCGTTCCCCGTCGTCCGCGGAATGCTGCTCTTCCGCACGCCCAAGGACGACGGCGAGGAAGGGCTCGCCGTCGGCGAGGACCGGCAGCCACGGCTGTGGGCCGCCGTGCGCGAGGTGGCCGGCGCCGCCGGCACCCGCATGCCCGACGAGATCCGCCTCACCGGCGACGTCAACGCCGCCGTCACCGAGAACGCCCGCCTGCTCGGGCTGCTGCCCGGCCGCCGCCGGCTCTACCTCGGCACGCCCCTGCTCACCGGCCTGGACGAGGCACAGCTGCGCGCCGTCCTGGCCCACGAGTTCGGCCACTACGGCCACGCCGACACCCGCCTGTCCGCCGTCACCGCCCGCGGCCGCCACGCCATCGCCCGCACCGTGAACGCCTTCACCGAGAAGGCCGAGCAGCAGGTCGCCAAGGAGCGGCTGCGGCAGGAGAAGGCCGCCGCCAAGGCCGTACGCAAGGGCCGCAAGGCCAAGGAGATCGACACCTCCGGCGCCGGCTGGACCTACCGCCGCCTGGGCAGGCTCTTCATCGCCTACGGCCTGTTCGCCCTGCGGGCCACCCGCAGCGACGGCCGCCGCCAGGAGCTCGCCGCCGACCGGCTCGCCGTGCGCATCGCCGGCCGCGACGCCACCGCCTCCGCCCTCCGCGAGACCGCCGTCCTCGCCGCCGCCCACGACTTCTACCTCCGCGGGTACGCCACCTGCGGCGTCCCCGCCGGGCTGCTGCCCCCGTACGGCCAGTTCCACGGCGGCCTGGCCCGGCTGCTCGCCGAGCCCGCCCGCCAGCAGGAGCTCGACGGGCTGCGCCGCGACCTCCCCGCGGAGGAGCCCTCCCCCTACGACGCCCACCCGCCGACCGCCGAGCGGATCCGCATCATCCGGGCCCTCCCCGACGACGGCCGCGGCGCACACCCGGCCGGCCCCGCCCTGGCCCTGCTCCACGACCCCGAACGCGTCCTCGCCGAACTCGAAGCGGCCACCCTCACCGAAGAGGCCCTGCACATGCGCCGCGCGGACTGGCCCGAGCTCGTCCACCTGGGCATCCGCGCCGGCCACGAGGCCGACGCAGAACCCCTGCGGCACGCCCTCGCCCGGGTCACCGGCGGTCACACCGGCCTCCACGCCCTCCTGGACGCGACCGACCGCGGCGCCCTGTGGCAGATAGCCGACGGCCTGCCCAAGACGCGGGAGGCCGAGCGGGCCACCGGCCGCGCCGCCCGCGAATTCCTGCGCCCCGCCCTGCTCGACGCCCTCTCCAGCCTCGTGCTGCTGGAGCTCGTCGACGCCCGGATGGCCTGGTGGGAGATGTCCTGGGCCGAGAGCGCGCGGCTGCGCCTGCCCGACGGGTACGACACCCGGCTGCAGCCGGCCCTGGAGGCGCTCGTCGCCGACGTCCCGGACACCGCACCGCTGCGCCGCCTGCTGCCGCAGCCCTCCCACGCCTGACGCCGCCGGTCACCCCCTCTCCTCCTCACGAATCGAGCCGAACCCCCGTGGCACGACTGCTGCCCCTCCTCGTGATAGCCCTCGGCATCTTCTTCTGGTTCAGGTCCCGCCGCAGCGCCGGCCGGCCCGGGCGCGCAGGGGCCTCCGCGCCGGGACTCTCCCAGGAGGCCGCCGCCCTCGGATTCCTCCCGCAGGACCGGCAGGACACCGACCGGCTGATGCGCGATCCGCAGATCGACGGCGCCCGGGAAGCGGCGCAGCGCGGCGAGTGGGAGCCCGCCGCCCGGGCCCTGGCCGACGCCGGCCGGGACTGGGAGCGCCGCACGGCGCTCGTCATCGCCCTCGCCCGGGTGGCGGCCGAAGAGGACGCCTGGCTGACGGCCTGGCAGACCGCGTGCCCCGGCGACCCCGGCGCCGCCGCCGTCCGCGCCCGCTCCACCGTCTTCCTCGCCTGGGAGCTCAGGGGCGGCGGCTTCGCGAAGGAGACCACCGCCGAGCAGTTCGAGGGCTTCCACCGCGTCCTGATGCGGGCCCGCGAGGACATCGCCCGGGCCATGGAGCTGGACGCCGAGGACCCCTCCCCGCACGTCTCCGACCTCTGGGCAGGACTCGGCCTCGGCTACCCCCACGCGTACGTCGCCGAGCTCTGGGCGGAGATCACCACCCGGGCGCCGTTCCACTTCGAGGCCCACTACGGCGCGCTCCAGTACTGGTGCGCGAAGTGGCACGGCTCGGCGGAGCTCGCCCGCGACTTCGCGGACAAGGCCGCCTCCGCCGCCCCGGCCGGCACCCTGCTGCCCGCCCTGCGGCTGATCGCCTTCTTCGAGCACCTGGACCGGCCGCTCGGCGCCAGGCAGTACCGCACGCCCGAGGTCACGGCCATGACCGACGCCGTCCTCGCCGACCTCCCGGCCGTCCGGCCCGACCACCCGCGCCTGGCGGAGGTCCGCCACCTGCTCGCCTTCTTCCTGGTGCAGCAGCAGCGCCATGCGGAGGCCCTCGAACAATTCCGTGCGGTCGACGGGTGCGTGGACGCCCTTCCCTGGGCCTACTTCGGCGACCCCGCGAAGTTGTACTGCGATTACCGCGAACGAGCCGTTCAGGGCGCGCGGTAGCCACGCGTCGTTCCACCGGGGAGCGCATCCTCCGCCGCCCCCGGCACAACCGAATAAAGAAACAGAGCCCGATCCGTTTCCGGCCTTGCGCAGCGTGAACTCCTCGCTGCCCTCGGCCACTTGACGGATTGGGCTCAGTTGTCTTGTCGCTGCCCGGTTTACTGGGGAACGCTCGGAGCCAGCCGGTCGGGCGCTGCTGCGCACCGTAAAGGGATCTGGAGGAGAAATGACGAGAGCGCCGCACGGGCGGGAAGAACTTCCCTTAGGGCAGGACGGCGTTCTGCCGGCCGTTCTCAAACCGGGCGACGGAGTGCAGCGCCTGTGGGGGAAGGGCTCCCTGGTGACCGTGAAGCTCACGGCCGAACAGACCCGGGGCGCCATGGGAATGACGCATTTCGCGGCGAAGCTCGGCGAGCGCTCCCCCAGCCACATCCACACGCTCGAGGACGAGATCTTCATGATCAGGAGCGGGGGCGTGCGTGCCACGGTGGGCGACCGCACCGAACTCCTCGAAGGCGGCAGCGTGCTCTTCCTGCCCCGCGGAATTCCGCATTCGTACCTGGTGGAGAGCGAGACGGCCGACCTGTACGTGCTCACCTGCCCCGGCGGCTTCGAGCGCTTCTTCCTGGAAGGCGGATACCCCGTGCACATGGGGGCCGACGCACCGGTCGGCGACCGGTGGTCGGTCGAGCGCACCCAGGAGGTCGCGGAGAAGCTCGGACTCGGCATCACCTGGGGCGGCTGACCGGCGCAACCACTCGTAACGCACAGAGGGAACCATGGGCATGCTGAACAGACGAACCATGCTGACCGGCACCGCCGCCGCCGTGGCGGGCGCCGCCGTGACACAGACGGGCCTCGCGCCCACCCGGGCCGCCGCGGCGGGCACCGGCGCCGGGGCGGAGGCCGGCGCGGGTGCACCCGAGGCAGTCACCGTCCTGCCGGACGACCCGCGCTACGCCGACCTCGTCGTCGGCAACAACACCCGGTGGGTGGGCCGTCCCGATTCCGTGCGCATCGTCCACACCACCGAACAGGTCGTCCGGACCGTCCAGGAGGCGGTCCGCTCCGGCAAGCGCCTGTCCATACGCGGCGGCGGCCACTGCTACGCGGACTTCGTCTACCACCCCGACGTCCGCATCGTCATCGACATGACCACGATGGACCAGGTCACCTACGACGAGCAGCGCAAGGCCTTCTGCGTCGAGGCCGGGGCCACGCTGCTGCACGTCTACGAATCCCTCTACAAGGGCTGGGGGGTGGCCCTCCCCGGCGGCATGTGCTATTCCGTGGGCGTCGGGGGTCACATCAGCGGCGGTGGCTACGGAATGCTCTCGCGCAAGCAAGGCCTCACCATCGACCACCTCTACGCCGTCGAGGTCGTCGTCGTGGACGCCGACGGCACGGCGCGGGCCGTGGTGGCCACGCGCGAGGCCGACGACCCCCACCGCGACCTGTGGTGGGCGCACACCGGCGGGGGCGGCGGCAACTTCGGTGTCATCACCCGCTACTGGTTCCGCTCCCCGGGGGCGACCGGCAGCGACCCCTCGAAGCAGCTGATGCACCCGCCGAAGGACGTCTTCGTCAGTGCCATTTCGCTGCCGTGGAGCAAGCTCGACAAGGCGCGCTTCACCACGCTGGTGAAGAACTTCGGTTCCTGGCACGAGAAGAACGCCGGCCCCGACTCGCCCTACGCCGCGCTGTGCAGCTTCCTGATGATCAACCACAAGGCGAACGACAGCATCGGTCTGCTCACGCAGATGGACGCCGGCGTCCCGGACGCGGAGAAGCTCATCACCGCCTACGTCGCCTCCATCACCTCCGCCCTCGGCATCAAGCCCGAGCCGCTGACCTCGGCCGTCGGGGAACAGGGCCCGATGCCCGACTTCTTCACCCCCCAGCGGGTGCCCTGGCTGGCCTCGGTCCGCTTCCTGGGCACCAACAACCCCACGCTCACCAATCCCACCCTGCGCGGCATCCACAAGTCCGCGTACCTGAGGAAGGGCTTCAACGACGCCCAGATCGCGTCGATGTACAAGCACCTGACCCGCACCGACCTGCAGAACCCCAACTCCATGGTGGTCCTGCTCTCCTACGGCGGGAAGATCAACACCGTGCGCTCCGGCGACACGGCCTCGGCCCAGCGGGACTCCATCTTCAAGGGCCTCTTCCAGAGCTTCTGGCCCGACAAGAAGCAGGACCCCCAGAACCTGGCCTGGACCCGTGAGGTCTACACGGAGGTCTTCGCCTCCACCGGCGGCTACCCGGTCCCCGGCCCCGCCACCGACGGCTGCTACATCAACTACCCCGACAGCGACATCGCCGACCCGCAGCAGAACAAATCGGGCGTGCCCTGGTACACGCTCTACTACAAGGACAACTACCCGCGCCTGCAGCGGGTGAAGGCCGCCTACGACCCGCGCAACGTCTTCCGGCACTCGCAGTCGATCGCCCTGCCCAAGTCCTGACCCCGTCCCCGTTCCCGTCCCGGCCCGGCCGGCGGTCCACCCGGACCACCCGGACCACCCCGACCCCTCGGACCACCCGGCCGGGCCGGGAAGAACCCCCAGTTGGAGGAGAACCAGATGACCGCACAGTTCGAAGGCAAGGTCGCCCTCGTCACCGGGGCGGGCTCCGGCATAGGCCGGGCCAGTGCCCTGGCCTTCGCACGCCAGGGCGCCACCGTCGTCGCCGTCGACGTCGCGCTGGAACCCGCCGTGGAGACCGTACGGCTCATCGAGGAGGAGGGCGGCAAGGCCAGCGCCGTCGCCGCCGACGTCACCAGCGCGCAGGACGTCGAGGCGATGGTCGCCACGGCGGTCTCCCGCCACGGCGGCCTGCACATCGCGCACAACAACGCCGGGCTGTTCGCCAAGCCCACCCCCCTGGCCGACACCGACCTCGCCTCCTGGCACCGGCTGCTGGGCGTCAACCTCACCGGCGTGATGCTGTCGATGAAGTACGAGATCGCCCACATGCGCGAGCACGGAGGCGGCGTGATCGTCAACGCCTCGTCCAACATCGGCTTCCACGGCCGGCGCCCCGGCATGGCCGCCTATGTCGCCTCCAAGGCGGGCGTCAGCGCGCTGACGCGGGTGGCCGCGCTGGACCACATCAAGGACGGCATCCGCATCAACGCCGTCAGCCCCGGCGCCTCCAACACCTCCATGTCCTTCCGCCCCGGCGAGACCGAGGCCGATCGCAACGCGCGTGTGGCCGGAACGGTGCCGATCAGGCGCGTGGCCGAGACGGAGGAGATCGTCGCCGCGGTGCAGTGGCTCGCTTCGGACGCGGCGAGCTTCGTGGTCGGTCACGACCTGGTGGCCGACGGCGGCATGACCGCCTGACCCTCCCGCCCCGGGGTGCGGGATGACCGCCCCGCATCCCGGGCCTCGTCCGTCTCACCGCATCCGTCTCATCCCGTCCGTCTCACCCATTCGTCTCACCACCGCGTGCCGCCCGGCAGCGCGGTGCCGCCGGGAACACCGTCGGCCAGACCCCGCCGGGCCCCGTCGAGGAGGCCCTGCGTGATCTCGTACGTCGCGGAGGCGTGCAGGCCGCGGGCGCGCCGGGCGGGATCGGGGTGGGGATTGCGGTAGAGCTGCACCGACAGGTCGCGCAGCTGCAGCATGGTGGGGATCGCGGCCTGCATCACCGCCGGGTCCCCGGTGAACGCCGTCTCCAGCACCCACAGCAGCCGGGCGTAGGCCTCGTTGAAGCGCTCGGCGGCCCGTCGCACCGCGCTCCCCAGGGGGTAGTGCGCGACCTTGGCCTCGGGGTCGATGGCGTAGGCGTCCTCCCAGCTGACGTCGAGGGCCGGGCCGGTGGGCCCGGAGGCCGGGGTGTCGTGCGGGCCGTAGGCGCGCCGCTGGAGGATCTCGTTGAACCGGAAGTAGTGCGCGGGTTCGCGGGCCTCCCCGAAGAGCAGGTCGTCGGTGTTGTAGAGGGTGCGGCTCACGCCCTCGCCCTGCTCGGTGATCACGCGCAGCGCCTTGAGGGCGGAGGGCAGCCCGGTGACGGGAAAGACCTCGCCGCCGGAGTTGTAGAAGTCCTCGGGGCCCACCTGGCGCCGGGGGTCGCCGCGGAACAGCTCCGCCTCGCCCAGCTCCTCCGCCAGCCGGACCAGCCCCGTCCGGATGGTGTCGTAGAACTGGCCGATGGACGTCCAGCCCGTGTCGCCCGCCACGGAGGGGTGGCCGGGCGGCTTTGCCACGTACTCCGGCCGCTCGATGTACAGGAAGGTCTCCAGGGCCGCGGTTCCGAAGTGGCGCAGGGCGACCGGGATCTTGTCCTTGCTGTACGGGAGCAGCGCGGGATAGCCGGTGACGAACCGGGAGTGGGCGACCAGGGGCTGTCCGCCGACGGCGTTGAGGAGGTTGGCGACCAGCGTCATGTGCAGCATCTCTTCGAGCACGACGGCCCGGATCGCGTAGAGGGCCGTCCGGTTGGTGCCGGGCCGCAGGGTGTACATCGCCGTCAGGTAGGGCGGGATGGTGAGGTGTTCCAGCGTCAGTGCGGCCTGCAGGAAGACGTGCAGGTCGGCGCGGTCGCGAGGGACCCGGAACGGCGGCTCCTCGACCCGGGACGGCTCGGCCGAAAGGCCGGCGAGGGCGGCGGTGCCGGTGGGCGGGGGAAGGGAGCTCATGCCCGGTCCTCCTTCCGGCCGTCCGGGACGGGAGCGGGCCCGGGCGCGGGCGCGGGTTCAGGTCCGGCTCCGGGGCCGCCGGCGGGTGGTCCTACCGAGGCGGGGCGGTGAGCCTCCGTCAGGTCCCGGTGGATGCGCTCGCTGCTGCGCAGGGCGAGGGCGGCCATGGTCAGCGACGGGTTGGACGTGCCCATCGAGGGCATGCTGCCGCACCCCACGGCGTAGAGGTTGGGGTGGTCCCAGCAGCGCTGCCACGCATCGACCACGGAGGTGCCGCGCGAGGCGCCCATGACGTGCGTCCCGCCGCCGTGCCCGGCGCCGTTGAAGGTGAAGCCGCGGCCTTCGAAACGGAAGTGCCCGGGGGAGAGCGGCCCGGGGGCGTACGCGGTGCGGTCCTCGGCTCCCAGCAGGCGGAAGATCTGCTCGGAGACGGACCTGGCCGCGGCCATGCCGCGCTTGACCCGGTCGGAGAGGTCGTAGGTGATGACCGGGCGCGGTATGCCGAGGCGGTCGTGGTGGCGCCGGTCGACGGTGACCCGGTTGCGCTCCTCGGCCTCCTGCTCCATCAGGAACTGCACGGAGACCTGCCGGCCGATCTCCTCGCCCAGGGCGGCCCGCAGCCGGGCCCCGAAGACGCCCCTGCCCCGCGGCTGCGCGGAGTCGGCCCCGATGCCCAGCAGCCGGGCCACGTCACTGCTCGGAGAGCCGGTGGGCCAGCCCCATCCCCAGTTGCTGATCTCGATGCGGAAGGGGGACCGCTCGCGCCGGGCGGGCCCGGTGCGGAAGCTCTCCAGCCCCGCCGTGGAAGCGGGCCCGCGGAATGGGCCGACCGGGTGGCCGGCCAGCCCCCAGCCGAGCAGGACGGGGTGGTCCATCAGGTTCCGCCCGACCTGGTCGCTGTGGCCGGCGAGGCGGGAGAGGAGGAGCAGCTTGGCGTTCTCGACGGCGTGCGCGGCCAGGACGACGACGTCGGCCTCGGCCGTACGGGTGGTGCCGGAGGGCGCCGCCGGGTCCTCGTACTCCCGGTACTCGACGCCGAGGGCGCGGCCGTTGCCGTCGGCCAGGACGCGGCTGACGACGGCGCGGGTGAGGAGGCGGACGCGCCGGTGGTCCCACGCGGCCTGGGTTTTGAGCGGGGTGTACTTGGCATGCACGGGGCAGATCGGCACGCAGGAGGCGTTGCCCACGCAGCGCTCCCCGTAGTTGGGCAGGCCCGCGGCGCCGGCCGGGCGGTAGCCCCGGCCGCCGTCGTAGCGCCCGTCGGGGGTGCTGTTGCGGGCGTGGGGGGTGCCGACGACGCGCAGGGTGGTGGCGGGGCCGCCGGGGGCCTCCCGGACCTCGGCTCCGTCGAGCCGGGCGGCGAAGATGTCGTCGACGTAGCTCCGGGGGATCTCGTGCATCGGGTAGACGTAGCCGGCGGGGAAGGGCAGACCGATCTCGGCGGCCTGCTCGGCGGCGTTGCCCGCGACGCCGAGGGCCCGCTCGGCCGCGCGGTAGTGGGGCTCCAGGTCGTCGTAGCCCAGGGGCCAGTCGCGGCCGTAGCCGTAGGTGCGGCGGGTCCGGAAGTCCTCCGGGTGCATGCGCGGGGTCAGCCCGAGCCAGTGCAGGACGGTGCCGCCGCGGGCGCGCAGGTAGTCGGTGGCGTAGGGCAGGGGGCCCTGCTGGACGAAGTACCCCCGGGCGCTGTAGCCGCCGGAGGGGAGGCCGGTGAGGTCCAGGACGTCGGGGGAGGGGGCCGCGGCGTTGGGCCGGTAGGGGGAGTTGGGGACCTTGGCCAGGGCGCCGTAGAAGGTGTCGAGGGCGTCGAGGTGACCGGGCCAGGCGTCCAGGCCGCCGGTGCCCGCCTCCAGGACCAGGACGCGCCAGCCCTTGTCCCCCAGCTCCTTGGCGATCAGCGACCCGGACAGCCCGGCGCCCACCACGATGACGTCGTACCGCCCGCGGCCGTGGCGCGGTGCCGGGCTCATGCGCCGTCCCCTCGCGGGCCGGGCACGGCGCGGAAGCGCTCGCCGGCACGGGCGACGGCCGGGGCGCCGGGCGGCGGATCCGCCCAGGTGCCGAAGCCCGGGGGCTTGGCTCCGGCGGGGTGCGCGTGGAACGTGCGCCACACCAGGCCTTCGGCGTAGGCCTCGGGGGAGACGGTGAAGGCCGCATTGGCCCGCTCCCGGCCGAGGGCGGTGTGGACGGACCGGGCGAGCTGCGGCCACACCCCCAGATACCAGGTGTGGGCGACGGCGCGGGCGATGTCGCGCGAGATCTCGTCGGTGATGCCGTCCGGGTCGCCGCCCGCGGCGGCGAGGGCATCGAGGAAGCGGCCGAGGGCCGCGTCCCCTACTTGCTCCCGAGCGGTCTCGTGGTAGGCCCCGGCCATGCCGGTGCCGTGGAGCTCGAAGGCGTCGAAGCCGGTCAGGGCGGCCGAGGCGGTGAGGAAGTCGTCGAGGGAACGTGCGGAGGTGCTCGTCTTCGCTGTCATCCGTGAACCCATCCGTGGGACCTGACGCATGTCTATCGGAGACTCCACGGTGAGTGAAGAGGAAACAAATACCCTTCACTCGTATGAGTGTTCGGTGAAGTGGGTGGGCAGGACGGGCG
>NZ_JBPQTS010000100.1:0-27294 GCF_051386455.1 Streptomyces sp. URMC 124 | reverse complement strand
GTGGGGGGCGGCTCGGGGTGCGGAGGGGGTGCAAGGACGTGGCTCAGGGCACGGACAGGACGGGTGTCTCGAAGGGGTCGTGGTGGATGCGGTCGGGCCGGGTGCCGCTGAGCGCGAGCGTCTCCTTGGCGGAGACCACCATCTGTGCCGGACCGCTGAGGAAGACGTCGTGCTCGTACCACGGCCCGTACTCGGCCAGCACTTCCGGCAGCGTTCCGCGGATCCCGGGGACGTACTCGTCGGAGACCGCGCCCCTGATGGTCAGCCAGTGGTACCGCTGGGCCATCCGGAGCATGTCGTCGACGCCGTACAGCTCCGCGCCGGTCCGGGCCCCGAGGAACAGGTGCACCTGTCTGCGGCCCCCGCGCCGGGCGACCTCTTCGATGAGCGCGCGGACCGGGGCGAGACCGGTGCCGCCGGCCACGAAGACCAGTTCGTCGTGGTGGGCCGCGTCCAGGACCATGTCGCCCATCGGGGGTCCGAGCCGGATGACGTCTCCCACCACCGCCCGGTGCACCAGCGCCTCGCTGACCGAACCGCCGGGCACCGCGCGCACGTGGAAGGTGAGGGTGCCGTCCTGGCGGGGCGCGTTGGCGACGGAGTAATAGCGCCACCGCTTCGGCCACCACGGCGTCTCGACGCTCACGTACTGGCCCGCGGCGTACGCGTAGGGAATGTGGGGACGCACGGTGATTTCGGCGATGCCGTGGCCGCGCGAGAGGCGGTGCACGACGGTGGCGGGCCAGGTGGCGGGCCGTACCGCCTCGTCCTCCTCGGCCGCGCTGATCATGAGTTGCGCGACGGTGCCGTACGCCTTCGTCCAGGCGGCGGCGATCTCCGGGGTCCATGCGGAGCCCGCGAACCGGGCCAGGGTGGCGAGGAGGCATTCGCCCACCGCCGGGAAGTGCGCGGCGAGGGTGCCGAACTTCCGGTGGTCGCGTCCGAGGTGCCCGCAGAAGCGGACGAGGTTCTCGGGGTCGTCGACCAGGTCCACGATGCGCAGCAGCGCGCGCAGGAGACGGTCGCGCTGGGCGTCCATCCCTTCCGGGAACATCGGACGGACCTCGGGATAGCGGGCGAACAGGACCGCGTAGAAATAGACCGTTATCTCCCCCGCCATGGGTTTGACCACCGAGAGGGACGTCCTGATGAGGCTTATCTCGTGGGCCGACAAAGGCGGTTCGGCGGACTCGGGCTCCGGCTCTTCGGCGTACGCGGCCTGCCGGGGCTCCCCGTAATCGGAGTACTGAGGGTGCTGCGGGTGCTGCGGGTGCTGCGGGTGCTGCGGGTGCTGCCGATGTTCCGGGTATGCAGAGTACTCCGGGTATTCCGGGTATTCCGGGTATTCCGGATACTGCCGATACTCCGGGGCCGGGGGTTTGGGCGTGCCGCTCGGGCGACCGATCCGGAATCTCAACGGTCCAGTGCTCCCCCTGTGGATCTCCATCGAGAGGGAGCGGCGTGAAGGTCGGACGTGGCCAGCATGAATCCTCATCGGGGAGTGGAATCAAAGAAGCGGACTAGCCGCTTCCGGATGCCCCACGATCCTCAATGAGGTTCACGAGGCGAGGAAGAGCCGTATCCACTAGAACTCGGCGCCGGTTCTTGTGGAATCACCCCGACCGAATCCGACCGCTGTGCTGACTTGCGGGTACATATCGATCGGCGGTTCAGGAGACACCTGCGGGTCCTCACTTGACCGCGGGCTGCGCGCGCAGGTCGAAAACGTTCCCCGGTGTCACGATCTTCGTGATGGCATCGCCGAAGAGCGTGCTGGGTTCCGAGCCGTCGTGGTCGATGTCGGTGTTCAGCAGCACGACGAGGGTCGCCCGCTCCGCCGGGAGGTAGACGGTCAGCGTCTCGTAGCCCGGCAGCGAACCGTTGTGCCCGATCCAGCCGCGGACGTCGAAGATGCCGAGGCCGTACCCGACGTCCACGATCCCGGTCGGCTGCGTGGTGAGCCGCTGCTTCTGGGTGGCGGGGCCGATGAGGGTCCGGCCGCCAGGGAGGACGCCGGTGGCGACCGTACGCGCCCATACGCGCAGATCCTCCAGGTCGGAGACCATTGCGCCGGCCGCCCAGGCCCAGGAGGGGTTCCAGTCGGCGGTCTCCTCGACCTTGCCGCTCGCGGTCTGGCTCGTGTACCCCTGCGGGTGCGGCTTCGGGAACTCCGCGCCGACGGGGAAGGAGGTGTGGCGCAGACCGGCCGGCACGAGCACCTTCTCCCGGATGACGTCCCGCAGCGGCCGGCCGGTGACCTTCTCGATCACCAGGCCGAGCAGGATGAGGTTGGTGTTGCAGTAGGAGAACCTCTCACCGGGCGGGAACTGCACGGGGTGCCTGAAGGCGTAGCCGAGCAACTGCTGCGGCGTGAACGGGCGCCGCGGACGGGACGTCAACGCCTTGAAGAAGTCGTCGTCCTCGGAGTAGTTGAAGAGCCCGCTGCGCATCCCGGCCAGCTGACGCAGGGTGATGACGTTCCCGTTGGGCACGCCCTTGACGTACGCGCCGATCGGGTCATCCAGTCTCACCGCGCCCCGGTCGACGAGCTTCAGGAGTGCGGTCACGGTGAACGTCTTGGTCTCGCTGCCGATCCGTACGGACAGGTCCGGCGACATCTTCCGGCCGCTGCTCTTGTCGGCGACCCCGAACGAGCGCACGTAGCGCCCCTTGCCGGGCGCCCACAGCCCCACGGTGACCCCGGGGACGCCGGCCTCCCGCATGACCCGCCGCACCGCCTTGTCGAGCTGTCGCTTCACGGCGGGGGTGAGGGGCCGGAAGCCGCCCTCGGACACCGAGGCGGAGGGCGACGGCGGCGCGGGGGGCGCGGTGGCGGCCGCCCCTCCCGCGACCGGAAGGGTGAGCACCCCCATCGCGACGGTCATCACGGCCCCCCGGCGCAGACGTGTGCACGAGCGCTTCATGGGCTGGCTCCAGCGAATTCGAGGAGAAACCGAAGAAACGAAAGGAAACGAAAGGAACGGACGAAATGCATGTGAATCGTAGAACGGTTCCCCCGCCCGGGCCATTCGCCGGCCGTCACGGAGAGCTGAAAGGATGGATCGATGACGACGAAACGCGACGACGGTCCCCCGGCCTCCCCCGCCCCCGTTTCCGGCGCCGGGGACCGGTCCCGCCCGGGACCGGTCCCAGATGACCTCCTCGCCGCGAAGGCGCGGGTGTACGACCCGAACGGGCTCACGTGCTCACAACCGGTAGCCGAAGCGGAGAGCGCCGAATACAGGGCACACACCTTCACTCTGGACGGCCTGGCCGTCCGATTCCGTACCGCCAAAACGACGCCCACGAAGGCCGGTCAGTTCGTCACCGTATGGAGGAGATCCGATGAAGGGCCGATCCGGCCCTTCGACGTCGCGGACGCCGTCGACCTGTTCGTCATCAGCACACGGGAGGGCGATCACTTCGGACAGTTCGTCTTTCCGCAGGACGTGCTGTGCGAACGGGACATCGTGTCGAGGAACGGCACGGGCGGGAAAAGGGCGTTCCGCGTCTACCCGCCCTGGGTCACGACGACCAATCGCCAGGCCCGGAGCACGCAGACGTGGCAGCTGCATTACTTCCTGCACATTCCTGAGAACGAGCCGGTCGATTCCGGCCGCGTCCGGATGCTCTACCGCCCCGGTCGCTAGCCGCGCTTCACGCCGCGCTCGGGCCGGAGCGGCCGGCCGGCGACGCCGTCCCCCCGACGGCCGGAGCGTAACCGGGCTCCGCCGCCAGGACCGGGCGCAGCGCCCGGATCGCGTAGTAATGACGGGACTTCACGGTTCCCGGCGGTACGCCGAGCCGGGCCGCGGCTTCGGCCACCGGGCGGTCGTTGAGGTGCAGTTCCACCAGCACCTCGCGGTGGTGGTCCGGCACGCGCCGCATCGCCACGGCGACGTCCCGGGCGACGACCACCTCCTCGTACGGGTCCCCGGCCGACGGACGGTCCTCCATCGGCTCGCCCATCACCTCCTTGGCGCGGGCGGCCGCCATCCGGTAGTGGTCGATCGCGATCCGCCGCGCCACCGTGAGCAGCCACGGACGGCTCTGCTGCGGTCCCGCCGCCAGCGCCTCGGGGTGCTGCCAGGCGCGCAGGAGCGTCTCCTGCAGGACGTCCTCGGCCTTGTCCCGGTCACCGCCGGTCGACCGGAGCAGCGCGCGCAGCAGGTAGCCGCCGTGCAGGCGGTGGATCTCGGCGAGCGTCTCCGGGGCGAGGGTCGAGGGGGCGGCGTCGGGCACGTCCGCGGCGACCGGGCCATCGGCGGGGCCCGGGCGATCGGCGGGGCCTGCGGGCGGCCGGGACACGGACGGGTGCTGGGCGGCAGGCGGCTTCGACACGCGCTTGGCCTCTCGGATCAGACGGGAACGGCACCTCACCGACCGGGTGTCCCCGGCGGCGGTGAGGACAGCCTGTCGGGGGCCGCCAACGCCGCGCTAACGATCCGCCAACGTCGCGCTGGGGCCCGGACCAGCCCTTGGACGCCGTCCTCGCCCCGGTACTCGATCAGCACGGCGACCCATGCCGCCGGGGGGTTCCCGTTCCCGGCGACGGCTCCGGTTCGCCCGCGCCTCCGCCCCGGTGTACGGGCACGGCGGCCGGAACGGTTCACCGGCGACGGGGAAGGGGAGGGAGGGCGGGGCGCACGCTATGAGGCCGCCGGGCTCGCCTCGCGGAAGCGCGCCACCCAGTCCGCGGTGGCCCGCAGGCCGCCGAAGGTGTAGAAGTGCAGCTTGACGTCGCCGTGCCGCTGCGGGTCGTAGCCCTCGGAGAGGGTGCGGAGGAACCGGTCGGGGCCTGCCGTCCCCATGAGCTGGGTCAGGGAGAGGCCGTACTTCCGGGCGATGCCCGCGCTGGTCCCGACGCCGAACCGGGTCGCGTACCCCAGGAGCCTGCGCACCCCTGCGGGGCCGGGCACACCGACCCTGACGGGCAGGTGGATGCCGCGGTCCCGCACCTCCTCGATCCAGGCGAGGACCGGGTCGGGGTCGAAGCCGAACTGCGTGATGATGTGCCCGGGTATGCGACGCTCGGCGAGCGCGGCGGCCTTCTGCTCCAGCGCCGACCACAGCTGCGGGCCGGTGATGGCCGGGTGCCCCTCCGGGTAGCCGCACACCCCGACCTGCTCGACGCCGTACTGCTCCAGCAGCCCCGACCGGATCAGCGCCAGGGCGTCCTCGTAGGGCCCCTCCGGCACGGCCGGGTCACCACCCACCGCGAACACGCGTCCGGACATCCCTTCCGCATGGAGCCGGGAGAGGAACTCCTCGAACGCCGCACGGGAGGGCATCCGGCGGGCCGACAGGTGCGGGACGGGCTCGAAGCCGAGGGCCTTCACCGCGCGGGCGGCGGTGAGCCGCATCGACAGGTCCTCGTTGCCCAGGAAGGTCACGTTGACGCGCGTGCCCGCGGGGAGGAGGCGCCCGGCCTCTTCGAGGGCCGGGACGTCCTTGCCGGTCATTTCGAGGGAGAAGTCCTCGAGCAGCAGGCCGGTGGCCCCACCGGGCTGGGCGGTACGAGAATCCATCGTGCTCCGTAAGGCGTGGGACGACCCGACTGCACGAGGGTAAAGGACCCCTTTTCCGCGGCCGCCCCCGGCCGGTTCGCCGGCGCTGCCCGGCGCGGTCGGATACCGGAGCTGTGCCATGAGTCCCCTGGGCCGGCACGACGGGCCGCTCCGCTCCGACCTGCGGGAACGGCCACCGGCGAGGGTGATCGGAACGGGTACAGTCGCCCTGGCCGAGGGCGGGCAAAACAGGCCGCCCCGGCAGGTGCGCGGGAACGGGGAAACAGGGATGACGGTCGGCCGGATAGCCGGGCGCGAGGGCGAACTCGGCGCGCTGGAGCAATTCCTGAAGGACGTGCGCTCCGGTGCCGGCCGCTGCCTGGTGGTGCGCGGCGAGCCCGGCGCCGGGAAGTCCACGCTCCTGCGGCACGCCGCCGAGCGGGCGGACCCCGCGCGCGTCCTGACGGCGACCGGTGCCGAACCCGAGTCGGGGATGGCCTTCGCCGCGCTGCACCAGTTGCTGCGCCCGGTCGTCGGCCTGGCCGACGCGCTGCCCGGCGCCCAGCGGGATGCGGTACGTGCCGCGCTGGGGCTGGCGGAACCGACGGCTGCCCAGGACGGGTTCCTCGTCTCGGCGGGTGTCCTGTCCCTCCTGGCGGAGGCGGCGTCCGACGGCGGCCTGGTGTGCGTCGTCGACGACTTCCAGTGGGTGGACCAGGCCTCCGCCGACGCCCTGCTCTTCGCCGCCCGCCGCTTCGGCGGAGGTGACGGCGTGGGGCTGCTGATCGGTACTCGCGACGATGCCGGGGCCCGGCGGGCGCTCGGCGCGCTGCCCTCGCTGGAGCTGCGCGGACTGGACGCCGCGGGCGCGCGCGACGTGCTCGCGGAGCGTGCCGACGCCGCCCCGGCGCCCGGTGTCGTCGAGACCGTTACGGCCGCCACCGGCGGCAACCCCCTCGCGCTGCGCGAGACGGCCGGCCTCCTGACGCCCGATCAGCTGGCGGGCCGGGTACCGCTGCCCGATCCGCTGCCGGTGGGAGAGGGCGTCACCGCCGTCTACGGCGACCGGATCGCACGACTGCCCGAGGAGACCCGGCTCGTCCTGCTCGCCGCCGCGCTGGAGGGCCGGGGCGACGCCCGGCTGATCCGCGCCGCGGCCGGGCGGCTGGGCGCGGACCCCGGCGCGCTGGAGGCGGCTGAGGCCGCCGGCATCGTGGAGATCCGGCCGCCCCACGTGCACTTCCTGCATCCGCTGATCCGCGCCGCCGCCCACGCGGGCGCGGCCCCGGCGGCCCGCCGCGCGGTCCACCGCCGGCTCGCCGAGCTCCTGGCGGAGGACGGCGACCACGACCGGGCGGCCAGGCACCGCGCGGAGGCCGCGACCGGCCCCGACGAGGACGTCGCGGCCGCGCTGGCCGCCGCCGGCGAACACGCCCGCGCCCGGGGCGGATACGCCGACGCCGCGGGCCTCCTCACCCGGGCCGCCGCCCTGACCCCCGACCCGGCGGTCCGCGCCCGCCGCCTGACGGACACGGCCACCGCCGCGTGGCTCGGCGCCCGCCCGGGCCGGGCCCACTCGGCCCTCGCCGCGGCCCGCGACCTGGCCCGCGAGCCCCTGCTGCGCGCCGAGATCGCCCGGCTCGACGCCAGGTTCGAACTGTCCTCGGGCAACGCGGCCGAGGCCCTGCGGACACTCTTGTCGGCCGTGGAGACGGTCGAAGCGGCCGAGGAGACGGCCGACCCGGCCCGGGAGAGGGCCGACACGGCCGGAGCCGCGACCGGCGTGGCCGGGGTCGGCGGGGGTGTGGCCGGAAGCGGTTGGCCGGAGGAGCGTGCCGGCGCGACGCGGCGGGTCGTGCTCGCCCTGCTCGCCGATGCCGCCGAGGCCGCCTCCGCCGTCGGCGACACCCGGGCCGCGGTGCGCATCGGCCGCCGGGCGGCCGCCGTGA
Organism: Streptomyces sp. URMC 124; assembly: GCF_051386455.1. Lineage (NCBI taxonomy): Bacteria > Bacillati > Actinomycetota > Actinomycetes > Kitasatosporales > Streptomycetaceae > Streptomyces > Streptomyces sp. URMC 124. Next base: position 19,838 of record NZ_JBPQTS010000100.1, on the reverse strand, counting down.
CCGCCCCACCGGGGGTGCCGGAGGACGCCGGAGACGCGTTCCTTCGCGACGTCCTGACCGGCATGGGCACCCTGTACGACGGCGACGCCGACCGCGGCACGCACCTGCTGCGCAGGGCCCTGGCCGCTCTTCCGGACGACGACCCCGGCTACGCCGGCCCGGGCCGCGCCGGCCCCGGCTCCGCGGCCGAAAGTCCCGCCGCGCGGTTGCTGTGGGCGGCGGCCGCGGCCAGTCTGCTCGGGGAGCGTGACGCCGCCGCCCGTTACGGGGCCCGGGCGGGCCGTGTCGCCCGCGTCTCCGGCATGGTGGGCACGCTGCCCGTCGTCCTGGAGAACGCCGCCACGGCCGAGCGCATGAACAGTGGCTTCGCGCTCAGCGCCGCGCTGTCCGAGGAGGGGCTGGCCCTCGCCCGGGAGACCGGCCTCGACAACTCCGTGGCCGCCCACCTCGCCAACCTCGCCGTCTGCGCGGCCGTGCGCGGCCGGGAGGACGAGTGCCGGGACCGCGCCCGGGAAGCGCTGGCCATCGCCATTCCGCACCGGCTGGGCCTGCGCGCCGGCGTGGCCTCGTACGCGCTCGGCCTGCTGGACCTGGGCCTCGGCCGCTTCGACCGGGCCCACGAACGCCTCACCGCCCTCGCGTCCGCCGGGCCCGGCGCGGGCCACCACCTGGTGGTGTGGGGGTCGGCCGCCGACCGGGTGGAGGCGGCCGTCGCCGCCGGGGACCGCGCGGCGGCCGGCGCCGCCGCGGAATTCCTCGGGCAGTGGTCCGCCGGGGCGGCCTCACCTCGCGCGCAAGCCCTGGCGACCCGCTGCCGGGCCCTGGTCGCCGCGGACGCCGAGGCGCCGGCGCTGCTCATGAAGGCGCTCGAACTCCTCGCCGCCGACGACGACCAGGACGCCACCGCGTACGACCGGGCCCGTACCGAGCTGCTCCTGGGCGAACGGCTGCGCCGTGACCGCCGCGCCGGCGAGGCGCGGCCCCATCTGCGGCACGCGGCGGAGGCGTTCCACCGCATGGGCGCACTGCCGTGGGAGCAGCGCGCGAGAGGGGAGCTGCGCGCGGCCGGGGAGGCGGCCGCCCCGGACGGTCCCGCGGCCCTCGGCGAGCTCACCGCGCAGGAGCTGCGCATCGCCCGGCTCGTCGCGGAGGGCGTGAGCAACCGGGATGTCGCGGCCCGTCTCTTCCTCAGCCCGCGCACCGTCGAGTACCACCTGTACAAGGTGTATCCGAAGCTCGGCGTCAGCTCGCGGACGGAGCTGGCCCGCCTGCTGCGGTGACGGCCCCGGTGGCGCACCAGTGGGGCACCAGTAGTCCTACGGATGGCACTGGTGCCCCCGCCAGGCAGAGTTGCCCTCGTTCGCAGCACGGGCGGACGGGCGGAACAGAGAACGACCGGAAAACGGGGACGGTATGTCAGCCATATCGAAGATGTCGGAGACTGCGGAGACGTCGGAGACTGCGACGACGGGGCGCATGGTCGAGGCCAACGGCGTGGAACTGTGGACGGAGGAGTTCGGCGACCCCGCGCACCCGCCGGTGCTGCTCATCGCCGGTTCGATGGCTCAGGGACTGCTGTGGCCGGACGAGTTCGTGGGACGGATCGCGGCGGCCGGTTACCGGGTCGTGCGCTACGACCACCGGGACGTGGGCCGTTCGACCGCCCGCGACTTCGAGGAGCACCCGTACACCTGGGCCGACCTGAAGGACGACGCGCTCGGGCTGGTGGACGCCCTGGGGCTCGCCCCGGTCCACGTCGTGGGCCACTCCGCGGGCGGGCTGGTCGCCCAGTGGATCGCGGCCGACCACCCGGACCGCGTCCGCAGCCTCACGGTGATCGGTTCCTCCCCCTTGGGTGCCCGCGAGGGGCAGGTGCTCGTACGGGCCCTCATGGGCGAACCCCAGCCGGAGGGCGCCCTGCCCGAGCCGGAGCCGGAGTTCCTCGCCTTCCTCCGGAACGCCGCCGCCGGCGCGCCGCCCGCCACCCGGGCCGAGGCCGTCGACTTCCAGGTCGAGATGGCGCGCGTCCTCCACGGCCGGGAGGGCGCGGCCGAGTTCGACGAGGACGCCCAGCGCCGTCTGGAGGAGCGGCTCCACGACCGCATGCGCGACCCCCGGACCGCGGCCAACCACCGCCTCGCCGGGATGGCGGGCCCGGAGGTCGAGCCGGTGGGCGCCCTGGCCCGCGTGACCGCTCCGACCCTCGTCGTCGAGGGCACCGCCGAACCGGTCAAGCCCGGCCACGGACGTCTCATCGCCCGGGAAATCGCCGGAGCCCGGCTCCTGATGGTTCCCGGCATGGGTCACAACCTCACGCCGAGCGCGGCGGGCCCGGTCGCGGACGCGCTCATCGCTCACCTGGCGGGCGCGCCTGACGGCATGTGAGCGCGTCGGAGCGGCCGGTGCGGTAGCGCTTCGAGAGCGAAGCGCTACCGGCTAGGCGAGAGCGGTCAGGCAGAACTGCACGAGGCCGGCGTCGACATCGAGGACGATCTTCTTCATCTCTGCCCATGGCGGGTGGAAGTCCGTTCCCCACTCGACCGTGAAGGCGAGGATCTTCTCCTCGTCCTGGCCGGAGAGGATGTGGCGCGCGTAGGTGTAGTCGTCGCTGGTTCCGCAGGTCGGGTACAGGTCGAAGGCCGGCTGGGGGGTGTACTCCTTACCGCGTACGCCTTTCAGGGCCTCGCAGAAACGCTCGGCGAGCACGGCGGAGTCGTCGGCATCGCGCTCCTCGACGAACTCGGCGTAGAGCTGGTCGTCCTTCAGTCCGCGTTTGCCGTCGAAGAGCGGGTTGCGGAAGTTCATGGCCGGGTCGGCGGACTGGTTCTGGTCGTCGCCCCACACGTAGAGCATCTTCTGGGAATAGCTGTGGACGTCGACGAACCAACGGGTGCGGACGAAGTGGTCCAGCAGCCGGCGCACGTTGCGGGTCTCCGGCTCGGAGAAGGGCTCGGGGCCCTGATAGACCTGATCGGGGTCGGCCGGGTCGTCCGAGACCCGGACCGGAGCGAGGGGGTGGAAGGCGGTCCGGAAGTCGAAGAGGTGGTCGTAGTTGCGGTTGATGTCGACGCCGACCGCGGCCGGGTTGCCACCGGACTGGGCCGGATTGCGGTTCGGCCGCCACAAGGGGACGACGGTCTGGCTGTAGCGCCGGCCGTCCGGGTTGACGAGGGGGAAAACGACGACGTCGAGCTTCTCCAGGATCGTGCGCACCTGGGCGGAGGTGAAGCTCGTACCGCCGTACGCAAGGCCCGTGCCGCCGGCGTGTGCGTGCAACAGGTCGGCGGCGAAGTTGAGCAGGATCTCGCAGCTGCCCCACTCGCGGGCGTGTACGCCGCCGATCAGGACGACGGCGGGCTTCGGCTGCCCGTCGTGGGTGCCGATCCGCAGGGCGTGGCAGGTCCGGCCCTCGAAGGTCGGCTCGGGCAGTTCGATGAGGTCCGCCGTCGGGAACGCGGCGGCCAGGCTGGTCACGCCGGATTCGACCGCGGTGGTGTTCAGATACGGCATGGCGCCCCTCCTAGCTGTCCCGCACCTTGAGGGCGAGCCCCTGGGGAACCGCATCCTCGGGGGCGAACGGATCTCCTTCGCCCACCTCGGCCTGGCGGGCGCGGCCGGTGGCGGTGGCGTCCTCGACGGCCACGGCCGACACGCCCTCGCGGGCCAGGGCTTCGCCCTGTTCGGGGGAGACGTAGGCGTCGAAGGTGAGGCTGCCGTCCTCGTTCCGGCGGATCCGGCCGCCGACGTCGGGGCGGGAGTCGCGCAGCAGGGCGCGCAGGGTGTCGGCGTCCTTGGCCGTGACGCGGACACGCAAAACGGTGTACTCACTGGACATGACGGGCCCCTCTCGGGCGCCGTCGGACTCGGATGGGCCGTGCGACCCGGCCGGGCACGGCGCGCTCACGACGAGTGGACGAGTGGGCGTGCACCCGTGGACACATGGACGCGCGGTACGTACGCATACGTCTCACATGCACCTCGTCTCTTCAGCGTGCGCTCCCGCCGCAGAACGCGTCAAGCGGTACTTCGGGCCTACGGCTCAGGCGGCTGCCGAGGCCGATATCGCCGCACCGACGGGCGAGGCGGCCCGGCCGGTGTCTGAAGGGGAGCCCGCGAGCCGCGACGCACCCCGCGCATCCAACGGTCGTACTGTCGAACCGTTCCCGAGGAGGACTTCTGATGCGCAGCGTGACCTATTCGATGGGCGTCTCGCTCGACGGTTACATCGTCGGGCCGGACGGCGACTTCACCTGGACGGCGCCCGACGAGGAGCTCTTCCGTTTCGCCACCGACGAGATCCGGGAAGTCGGCGTCCATCTGCTGGGCCGGCGGCTGTACGAGACGATGCTGTACTGGGAGACCGCCGACCAGGATCCCTCGCTCGACGACTCCATGCTCGAGTGGGCCGCGCTCTGGAAGCCGCTCCCCAAGGTGGTGTTCTCCACCACGCTGCCGGCAGTGCAAGGCAATGCCCGCCTGGCCTCGGGCGGCCTGGCAGAGGAGATCGAGCGATTGCGCGCCGAGCCGGAGGAGGGCGACATCGCGATCGGCGGCGCGACTCTCGCCGCCGAGGCGGCCGCGTCGGGACTGATCGACGAGTACCGGCCCAGGGTCCACCCGGTGCTGGTCGGCGGCGGCATTCCGTTCTTCCCCCGGTGCGAGCGCCGAGTGGACCTCGAACTCGCCGAGACCCGCACCTTCGCTTCGGGAGTCGTCCACCTCCGCTATCGCGTGACGCACTAGCCGGCTCATCGGCCGGGCCCTGGAGGGAACGGGCTTGAGGGGGTCACGCCGGCCGTCGGCTCACTTTGGTCATGCACTGGGCACCGCAGGCGAGGCCGGCCGACGCGGTGCCCTGGGCCCTGCCTCCGCCTTCGTGGCACGGGGGTCGGCGGCACGGATCCGGGCCGCCAGGCCCGAGTAAGGCACGGGGCCGGCGGCCAGGGCCCGAACGGAATTCAGGGCCAGGCTCTTCGTGCCCTTGGCTTCGATCACGGGGCCGGGGACGACGTAGAACTGCCACTGGCGGACGTCCAGGGGGTCGTAGTCGTCGTGACTGGTGGCGGTGTGCAGAGCGAAGACGTACACGTCGGCGTTGAACGTGGGCCCGTTCGCGTCACCGGTCTGCGGATTCCAGGTGCGGGTTTGCAGCCGGTCGAAGACGACCTTCGTAAATTCACGCTGGTCCCACGCCTGGAGATAGGCGCTGCTCTTCACCTCGATTCTCAGCCCATCGGTCGTCAGTACGTCAAAGCTCTCCCACTCCTGGTTCCGCTGTTGCGCTCCGACAGCGCGGTGCACGAGGAACTCCGCCAGGAGGCCCCGGGTGGTATTGGTCTTGAGATCCGGCAGGGCGTATCGCCAGAAATCGAAGACTGTTGCCCCTTCCGCGCCGATGAACGGTTCTTCGCCGTGGAGCGGCGCGACGGGAGAGGGGATGTGCTGCACAGGCACGACAGGGTCCACCGGCCGACTTCTACACGGCTGACAGCCCGACCCGCAAGCTTCGACACGCGCAGGCGGCGAAGGTGACCGTGCCACCGGCCGTTCAGTGGTTCAGGCCGGTGTTTCCGTCAGGGTGCGGGCGATGTGGTCGCTGAGAGGGAACAGCCAGTCGGGGCGGGCGTTGCCGAGGAGGTGGTCGCCGTGCGGGACGGAGAGGTAGGTGCCGTGGGGTGCCAGGCGGGCCAGGGGTTCGCCGTTCGTCACGCCGGGGATGACGTCCTGGCCTCCGTCCACGACCAGCAGCGGGGCCGTGATGCGGGGTGCCAGGGCGGCGAGGTCGACGTGGCGGACGAACGCGCGGGCGGCTTCGGCGCCTCCGGTGCGCCGGGCCATGATGTCCCGCACCGGCGCCGGCAGTTCCTCCCAGTCGAGGCGGAACGGGCCGCTGACGGTGGCGGCCGCCGCCACGCGCGGCTCCAGTGCCGCTGTGCGGGCGGCGAAATAGCCGCCCAGGCTGAGGCCGACGAGCCCGATGCGCCGGACGCCGAGGGCGTCGATGACCCGGCCCACGACCTGCTCGAAATCCGGCCTGAGGGCCGTGCCGGCCGCGAGCGCGCCCTGCCCGGGGCCGTCCATGGCGAACACCGCCAGCCCCCTGGCCAGCAGCGCGGACACCACGTCGAGGAACTCCTCCTTGGCCGAGTCCAGGCCGGGGACGACGACCACGGTGCCGGGCGCGTCGGCGGGGCCGCGCAGCCAGCCGGTGAACCCCTCGCCGCTCACCCGCCGGGCGCCGGGCTCCAGCACCGTGAGCGCCCTGCCCAGGGCGTGGTCCGCCTCGGCGGCGGCACGATGCGCCTCGGGGTACGGCGCGAGCGTGGCGAGGTGGAACCACCGGGCCGCCATCAGCAGGTACTCGCCTGCCGAGACGGATGATCCCGCGTTCTCGGCGCGCTCGGCGTAGTCGTGCCCGGTCCGCCGGAGCGACGGCCCCCAGTCGGCGACGGAGGCGAGGCCCTCGGTGACGCGGCGGTATTCGTGGGGGTCGACGCCGGCACCGACGGCCCGTGTCCACTGGGCGGCCGCGAAGTCGGCGGCGAAACCGGCGGCGAGGACGCCGGGCTCGGCGGCGCTCATCGTGCTCCCCCCGTCAGCAGGACGGCCTTGCCGCGTATCCGGCGCTCCCGCAGGTCGACCAGGGTGCCGGCGGTCCGCGACCAGTCGGCGGTCCGGCCGATCTCCGGGTGCAACCGCCCCCGTTCCACGAGGCTGACCAGGGCCTCCAGGTCAGGGCCGTACGGGGCACCGGCGTAGTGGAAGTGCCGGATGGTCACACGCTCCGGTCCGCCCAGCAGGTGGAAGAAGTCGAGGGTGACCGGGGTACGGCTCGCCTGGCCGAACCAGACGAGGAGGCCGCCGGGGCGCGCCTTGGAGAGGGCGAGCGGCAGGTCCGGCCCGCCCGTGGACTCCAGCACGACGTCGAACGGCCCCTGGGCCGCCGCGACCTCGTGCACCACCGTGGCCCCCATTTCGGCGAGCCGCCGGCCGCGCGCCGGGGTGGCCGTGACCGCAGTCAGCTCGGCACCGGCCGCGACAGCCAGCTCGGTGACGTAGTGGCCGACCCCGCCCGAGGCGCCGGTCAGCAGCACCCGCCGGCCGGCCGGGGAACCGGCCGTCCGCAGCAGGCGCAGGGCCGTGATCCCGGCCAGGGGCAGGGCCGCCGCCCGGACGCTGTCGACGCCGTCCGGGAGCACCGCGAGGGAGTGCGTGGGCACGGCGGCGTACTCGGCCCAGCCTCCTTGTGCCGGATGCCCGACGACCCGCGTGCCGATGCCGGGCCCCGAGCCGTCCGCGGCGGCCTGTACGACGAGGCCCGCGATGTCCTTGCCGGGCAGCAGCCCCGGGCGGGGGCTCTCGAGGAGGAACGTCTCGCCCCGGTTCGGCGCGAACGCCTCGACCTTGACCAGGGCCTCGCCGGGCTCCGGAACGGGCTGAGGAGCCTCGGCGAAGGCGACCGGACGCGCCGCGTCGCCCGTGGGAATCAGTCTTTGCATGCCGGGAATGCAACCCCGGCGTCCGCCCGGCGATCCAACAACGATCGGGCACGGCCGACAACCTTTGGTTGTCACCTATGGTGAGAGCCATGGATCTCGACGTGGCACACGTACGTGCCTTCGTACGCGCCGCCGAGGAACTGCACTTCGGGCGGGCGGCCGGCACGCTCGCCATCACCCAGCAGGCGCTGTCCAAGAGGATCGCGCGGCTGGAATCCCTGCTCGGCGTCGCCCTGTTCCGACGCGCCGCCGGCGGCGTACACCTCACCGCGGCCGGTCAGCGTTTCCTCCCGCCGGCCCGGCAGACCCTGGCCGCCGCCGACGCAGCGGTCACGGCGGCTCTCGGCAGGCAGCGCCCGCTGCGGGTCGACGTCTGGGGACACCTCTACGCGCCGATGCGGACGCTGGCCCGGGTCGCGGAGCGGGTCGGGGACCTCGTGGCGGGGCACGGGCGCGACCTGCCGTCGGTGACGGACGCACTGCTGCACGGCGACATCGACGCGGCCTTCGGCCGGGTCCACCCCCCGCTGCACGCGGGGCTGACCCACCGCCTCGTCCGCCTCGAACCCGTCGACGCCGTACTGAGCGCGGACCATCCCCTCGCAGCCGAACCGGCGCTGCGGCCCGGCCAACTGCGCGGCAGCGTGCTGTGGGCGCCGGGAAGGCCGGACCGGCTCGACTTCCTCCACCGGTTCGCCGAACGGTTCGGCATCCGCGACCGGGCCACGAGCGTCAACCTGGGGCTCACCCACTTCCTCGAAGAAGTGGCGCGGGACCCGCAGCGCTTCTCCCTGCTCCCCGCCGACGTCCCCCTACCGGAGCTCCCCGGGCTGCGCGCCGTCCCCCTGGTCGGCCCCACCCCGCTGTACGCCTGGTCCCTGCTGTGGCGCACCGGAGACGAACACCCCGGCCTCAGCACCCTCACCGCCGCCTGTGCCGCAGAGGCAGCACGAAGCCGGTGGCTGGAATACGACCCGGCCCGCGACTGGCTGCCCGAACCGCCCACGCCGCCGCAACTCCCGTGACACCGGGCCCACTCGCCTCTTTCAGGTGATTGCCGCCGATTGTCGTGATGGGGTTATTTTCCGCCGCTACGGTGATCGGGTCGGGTCGACGGAGGCCGGTGCCGGGGGTGGGTATGGAGCTGGAGTACTGGCTCGGGCGGGGAGTCGAGGCCTTCCGGGAATGGGCGCGCACGTACGGCGAGTTCGCGGCGCATCCCGCGACGGCGGTCGGGGAAACCGCCTGCGAGGTGGCGTTCGCGGAGCTGACCGCCCGGTTGCGCGGCAGCTACCCCTTCTTCCATCCCTGCTACGCGGGCCAGATGCTCAAGCCGCCGCATCCGGTGGCGGTCGCCGGCTATGTGGCCGCCATGCTGGTCAACTCCAACAACCACGCGCTGGACGGCGGTCCGGCGACCTCCGCCATGGAGGAGGAGGTGGTCGGGCAGCTCGCGGAGATGGCCGGTCTCGCGGACCACTTGGGGCATCTGACCAGCAGCGGCACCCAGGCCAACCTCGAAGCCTTGTTCGTCGCCCGCGAGAGCCGCCCCGGCACGGGGGTGGCCGTGAGCGCCGAGGCGCACTACACCCACGCCCGTATGTGCCATCTGCTGGGCGTCCCCGTGTACACGGTGCCGGCGGACGATCGCGGGCGCATGGACATGGGCGAGCTGGAGCGGCTGCTGTCCACCGGGGTCGCCGGGACGGTCGTCGCCACCACGGGCACGACGGCGCTGGGCGCCGTCGATCCACTGCACCGCATCGTCCCACTGGCGCGCCGTTACGGGGTGCGCGTCCATGCCGACGCCGCTTACGGCGGCTTCTTCCGACTGCTCGCCGACGGGAAGGCCGACAGAAAGGCCGACAGGAAGGCCGACGGGGAACAGGCGCCCGTCGCCCCGGAGACCGGCGACGCCCTGCGGGCGATCGCGCAGTGCGATTCGGTGGCGATCGATCCGCACAAGCACGGTCTGCAGCCCTACGGTTGCGGGGCGGTGCTGTTCGGCGACCCGGACGTCGCCCGGTTCTTCCGGCACGACTCGCCGTACACCTACTTCACGTCCCGTCGGCCCCATCTGGGGGAGATCAGCCTCGAATGCTCCCGCTCCGGCGCGGCCGCCGCCGCCCTGTGGCTGACGCTGAAGCTGCTGCCGCTCACCCCTGGCGGGCTCGGAGCGGTGCTCGCCGCCGGGCGGCGGGCCGCCGTCCGCTGGACCGAGCTGATCGGCGCCTCTCCGTACCTGGAGCCGTACCAGCCTCCCGAACTCGACATCGTGACGTACTACCCTGCTCCTCCTGGGAGTTCACCCCCTCGCCTGTCGCGTGTCGGCGTGGCGAGCAAGGAGGTGATGCACCGGGGGATGAACGCCAAGGAGGACCCCGTCTTCCTCAGTGTCGCCCGTGTCACCGCCCCCGCGTTCACCGCCCGTCACGCCGGCGCCGTCGCGGACGGCGACCACACCCACGTGCTGCGCAGCGTGCTGATGAAGCCGGAGAGCGAGCCGTATCTGGAGCGCCTGCACCGGCGGGTGGAACAGCTGGCCAAGGCGTCGTGGCCGGCTCCCCGGGGGTGCGGCCGGTGAACGGCGAGCTGCCACGGGCACCGTTGGCACCCCTGACCCTGGCCACCGATGCGCGCATCCCCGTACGGACGGCGGCCGGTGCCGCCACGCCCGCCGATTACGACCGCTACTTCCACATCGTGCGTCACGCGCCGGACCTGGCGTCCTGGACGTGCGACGTGCTCCGGCTCCAGGCAGCCGTCCTCGCCGACCTTCCGCACACCGCTCTGGACGACTCCCAGCGTGCCGCCGTCCTGACCGGCCTGTTGCACGCCTCCCACTCCACGCTCACCGCGTGGCTGCGGTCCGCGGCAGGATCCGCACCGGGACCCGCACCGGGACCCGTACCGGGACCCGTACCGGACGGGCCCGCCGACGGCCCGGGCGGCGGCGCACTGCACCGCTGGAAACTCGGCCACCAGCTCTTCCACCTCCTACTGACCACCATGAACAGCACGTGCGACGACACCTTGGCCGCGGTCGGCGAAGAACAGTGGGCATCGGTCCGCCACGGCCTGGAGCGGTTACGGACGCTGTACGACGCGGCCACCGCCGCCATGGCCTACGCCTCGGACTTCCCCGCCTCCGCCTACACGCACGACGTACGCCCCACGATGGAACCGCCGTTCGCCGCGCCGGGCTTCTCCGGGACCCTCAATCAGGAGCACCGCGTCCTGACCGAGCGGACGCACGCCCTCAAGGCCGCGCTCGGCAACCTGTCGGCGCCGGCGCCGCTCCTCGCCGCGATCCGTCACGAGGAGGCCCTGCTGCGGGCGGCACGGCGGCGGAACCGGAAGGCGCACGCGGCGATCTGCGAGCGCTGTGTGCCGGACGGCGCCTCGCTCCTGTATCAGCACACCACCGGGCAGAGGAGCGGCCGTGCGACATGTGAGTGACCGCGTGAGCCCCGCCTCGCGGGCCGTGGGGGACGTCGAAGGCCTCGAAACCCTCGAAGGCATCGACGCGCGGACCGGTCTGCGGCTGCTGGACGACCTGGTGGACGAGGTCGTGTGGCTCGACCACTGCCCCGCCGTGAGCGCGTCCTTCCAGCCGGTGCCCGCATGGCTCCGGCACGAACCGGTCTCCGCCTGGCAGCCGCTGCCGCCACCCCCGCCCGGCCCGCCGCCGTGCCCGGCCGGTCCACGCCGCGTCTGTGTGTCCTTCGCCCCCGAGCACGGGGACAACGCCCGTACCTGGGCCCGGACGCACGGCTACCGGCTGCTGGCCGCGGACGCCGGCGTCACCGCGTGGGCCGCCGACAAGATCTGCGCCACCCGGCTGTTCGCCGAGGCCGGCGTCCCCGTCCCGCCCTTCCGGGTGATCCCCGCGACGGGCCGCGAGCCGGCGGAGGCGTACTGGAACGGCCGGTGGCCACGGGCCGTCGCCCAGCGGGCGGCGAACAACCTCATCGGCCGCGGGACCGCCCTCGTCGACGGACCGTCGAGCCTGCGGGCCCGCCTGGAAGCCTGGCCCGACGAACCCGTCAAGCTCAGCCGCTTCTGCCCCGGGGTCTCCCTGACCGTCACCGCGTGCGCCGGGCCGGACCGGACCGTCGTCTCGGCGGTCTCCCACCAGCTCGTCGGACTGGCCGAGCTGGCCGCCTCCTGGGGCGCGCACTGCGGCAACCAGCTCGTCGGCCCGGACGACCTGCCGGAAGGACTGTACGGCCAGGCCCGGGCGGCCGCGTACCGCGTGGGTGAGGTCCTGCGGAGGCGCGGTTTCCGCGGTGCCTTCGGCCTGGACCTCGTGGAGGAGAGCGGCCGGCTGCGGGCCGTCGAGGTCAATCCGCGCTTCCAGACAGTGGTGTCCCTGGTCCACGCCGCCGAGAGCGCGGCAGGACTTCTGCCGACCCTGGGCCTGCACGTGCTGTCCTGCCTCCTCCCCGCCCTGCCCCCTGCGGCGGCCGTGCAGGTGCCGCGCGGCGTGCGCCACAGTCAGCTCGTGGTGCACGCCCGTACGGACACCGTGGTGTGCCATCTGCCCCCGACGGGGCGCTACCGCCGGGACGGCCGCGGGGTAAGCGGACTGAGCGGACCGCTCCCCGGGCCGGCCGTGGTGTCCCGGCTGGCCGACGACGAGGCCCTGTGGTGGGCCGTTGCCCGCTCCGGGCCGGTCGCCGCGGGCGAGGAACTGGCGCTGGTCCAGTTCCCGCAGCCGGTCGCCGGGCTCAGGCCCCGTCCGCGCCTGCGGCCCGGCGCCTCGGCCTGGATCGCGGCCTTCGCACCGGACGCGGAGGAGCAGAACCGGAGCGCAGAGGAGGACGACCGGAGCGCCGAGGGCGAGGACGGGAGCGCCCGGGACGAGGACAGGAGCACCGGGGACGAGGACAGGAGCACCAGGGACGAGGACAGGGACGCCCGGGACGAGGACAGGGGCACCGCCGAGGAGGAAAGGAGCGCCGGTCAGGAGCCGCCGCTCCTGCGGATGAGTGTGCGGGCGATGCGCGAAGCCGGACGCCACGCCGTCGACCTCGTCATCGACCGGATGACCACCCACGGCTCCCGGCCGCCCTGCCATGTCCCCTCACCCGGCGCTCTTCAGGACGCCCTCGACGAGCCCCTCCCCGAGCACGGCACCGGCGACCTGCCCGGACTCCTCGACCACGTCACCGAGCGGGCCCTGGCCGAGGCGACCCGGCTGGACCACCCGCGCTGCTTCGCCTTCGTGCCCTCCACCGGCAACTTCCCGGCCGTGCTCGCCGACGCGCTGGCCTCCGCGTACCTCTCCGTCCCCGGCGCCTGGCTCGTCGGGGCGGGCCCCACCCGGATCGAACTCACCACCCTGCGCTGGCTCAAGGCGTTCCTCGGCCTCCCGGACGGCCACGGCGGCCTGTTCGTCAGCGGCGGGTCCCTGGCCAACCTGACCTGTCTGGCCGTGGCCCGCGACCACCGGCTCGACGGCCGGCCGGGGCGGCACGCCCGTCTGTACTGTTCCTCCCAGGCCCACCCCTCCGTCGCACAGGCGGCCCACCTCCTGGGCCTCGCCCGCGAGCAGCTCACCGTCCTGCCCCCGGACGACGACCTGCGCCTGGACGCCGGCGCCTTGGCGGAGCGCATCGGCCGTGACCGGCGCGCGGGGCTGCGTCCCTTCGCCGTCGTGGCCACGCTCGGCACGACCGGCACCGGGGCCGTCGACCCGCTCGACCGCGTGGCCGACGTGTGCCAGGAGGAAGACCTGTGGCTGCACGTGGACGGTGCTCACGGCGCGGCCGTCGCCGGCACCTCACGCGGTCACCACCTGCGCGACGCCCTCGGCCGGGCCGACTCCCTCACCGTCGACCCGCACAAATGGCTGTTCCAGCCCTACGAGATCGGCTGCGTCCTGCTCCGGCGTCCCGAACTGCTCCCGGAGACCTTCGGCGTGGCGCGGCACGCCCTGGACCAGGGATATCTCCGGCCGGCCCATCCGGCCGCCCCCGTATGCGAGGAGGTCAACCTCTCCGACTACGGCCCGCAGCAGAGCCGCGGCCTGCGCGCCCTGAAGCTCTGGCTCTCCCTGAAGACCTTCGGCGCCGGAGCCTTCCGGCGGGCCATCGAGCAGGGCGCGGACCTCGCGGAGTACGCCGCCGGACTCGTCGAGGCCCACCCCGAGTTGGAACTGGTCACGCCGCCCAGCCTCGCCATCCTCACCTTCCGCTACCGGCCCCGGGACACGCCCGCGGCGTGGGACGCCGACGCGGCACAGGCACACATCAGCCGCAGGGTGTGCGCCGACGGCGGAGCCGTCCTCCTCACCACCACGGTGCGAGGAGCCACCGTGCTGCGCATGTGCACCATCAATCCCACCAGCACGCGTGCCGACGCCGCGTACGTGCTGGACCTGGTCACCCGCTACGGCCGCGAGGCCTGACGCGACATCCGCCGCCCCTGACCGGCCTCCCGGTCAGACGATCACCAGCGTCGACGGCCCGGTGATCTGCCCGACCCCGTCCTTCGACGCGCACTTCAGCGGATCGAGCGTGACCTGAAGCCCCGGCGAGGCCACCGTCCGGCCCTTGAACCTCCCTTTCGCCACCCGGCCCGCGACCAGGACGACCGCCTGCCCGGCGACCTGCTGCACGGTCCCCACGTGGTAGACGACCGTCGTCTGCTCCCCGGTGTTCCAGGTGATCCGCTCGACCGTGGTCGCATCGGAGGAGAAGCAGCCGTTCCACCCGCCGCCGCTGATCGAGGACACGCCCGACCGCAGCGCCGGGTCCGTGGAAAGACAGCTGTACGCACCGCTGCCGCCGATCCGGGTCCGCTGCGCCGTCAGCGACAGACCGGGCGAGAACGAGACGGTGTTGCTCCCCGCACAGCTCACGGCAGCAGCAGCGGCAGTGTGCGAAGTACGCGCAGTGTGCGAAGTGTGCGCCGCCGTATCAGGCGCCGCGTGCACCAGCGCGGCCAGCGACGCCGCCGCCACGCACCCCAGCCTCCTGCCCCATGAGAGTCGCCCGCCCATGTCCGCCCCACCCCTCCCGCAATGCCACCGCGTACCGACGGCAGCATCCTTTCGTTCCGGCCCGAAGCACGTCCGGCACACGACCCGGAAGCCGGCGACGAGCAGCAGCGCGGTGTCCCCGGGCGGCGCGGGCGCCCGCCGACGCGCCCCGGTACCGCCGCGTCCCTCCCGACCCGTAAGGTCAACCCCAGTAGGCGGGACTGCCCGACGGGACGGGGGCGACCGGGCGGTCACCGAACGCCGTCCATGGGCTCCAGCCGCTGCCGGGCCGGGACTGTACACGGGTGCGCATCCGGCCCTCGGTGGTCACGGCGAAGACGTGCATCCGTCCGGCGGCGTCGACCGCGGCCGTCGGCGGGGCGGCGAGCCGGACGCCGGGCTCGCCGAAGTCGTCACCGGCGTCCCAGCTGCCATCGGGGGTGACCTGCCGGCGGTGGCTGAGCCGCGCGCCGCCGGGGGACAGGGCCAGGCCCTCGAGCCTGCCGTCGGCGTCGGGGACGAGCACCGGGGCCGCGGCGGTCCAGCCGAACATCGGTTGCCAGTCGTCCCAGCCTCCGCTCGGCACGGTCTGACGCCGGTAGAACGCCGCCACACCGGACGGGGCCGACGCGGCGACCGTGAGCCTGCCGCTGCCGTCACGCGCCACGCGCGGCGCGGTGCCGGCCGCAGTGCCGAAGCGGGTCCACTGCGCCCAGGGGCCGTTGGGTGCCTCCTGCCACCGGTGGTAGATCCCCGAGCCACCGGGCGACAGGGCGAAGACTTCCAGCCGTCCGTCGGCATTGGCCGCGACGACGGGCGGTGCTCCCGCAGGCCCGCCGAAACCGCCGTCCCACGCCTCCCACGTCAGCGACCCGGGTGCGAGCTGCCTCCGCCGGGCGACGGTGGTGCCGCCCGGGCCCAAGGCGAAGACCTCCAGCCTGCCGTCGGCATTGCGGGCCACGGCCGGGGCCGCACCTGCCGCGCCACCGAACTCCTCCCAGTCGTGCCAGCCGCCGTCCGGCCGCTGCACCCGGTGGTGCAGTCCGGCACCGCCCGGCCCGAGGGAGAACACCTCCAGCCTGCCGTCGGCGTTGCGGCCCAGCGTGGGCACCGCCCCGGCCGGCCCGCCGAACTCCTCCCACGGCGTCCAGGTGTCGGACTGCGGGTCGAGCTGGACGCGTTTCAGCAACGCGCTGCCGCTCGCGTCCAGTGCGCACACGGTCAGCCGGCCGTCGACGTCCGGTGCGGCGGCGGGGTTGTCGGCGCTCTGCCAGGGCGGCGGTACGTCCCGCCACTGCAAGGGGGTCAGGTACAGCCCCTGGCGGAACCATCCCGCGGCGCTCCCGTGCCACTCCCCTCCGCCGGTTCCGCCGGTGACGACCTCGACCGCGTGACCGGGCACATGGCCCGCGTAACCGTCGAGGCCGAAGGAGAACGGGTTGCGGGACGCGAGCACATCGGTGCCGTCGTAGCCGTTGCGGGGCCCGATGAACAGGTAGTACCAGCCGTTCCGCTCGACGACGAAGGGCGACTCGGTGACCGACACCGTCGCATCGGTGGTCGCGTCGGTGAACGCGATTCCTGGTTCGCTCCAGTGCAACAGGTCGTCGGAGCGCCGGAAGGCCACCGCGTGACGGCCGTCCGGGCCGGACAGTTCGGTGTAGTACATCACCCACTGGCCGGCGATCCTCACCACCATCGGGTCACGCGCCACGCGTCCGCGGAAGAGCGGGCCGGCCGGGAGGCGCGTCCAGGTGAACAGGTCGGTCGAGGTGGCGAGGTTGATCGCGGCGCCGTTCCGCCCACCGGCGGCGTAGAACATCCAGTACGTACCACCCGCCTCGATGACGTGCGGCGCCCACAGGTGTTCCTCGCCGAAGTACGCCGGGTCGACGGTCAGCGCGTCGGCGTGCGTGGTCCACGGGCCGTACGGATCCGGGGCGGAGGCATGGGCGAAGGAGACCTCGGCCGCGCTGTCGGGAGAACGGCCGGGAGGCGCGCCGGCACCGACGATGCCGAACAGGTGCCACCGGCCGGCCGCCTTGATCAGCGTGTGGTCGTTGAGGTAGCGCCGCCCGCCGGGGGTGGACGGATCGTAGACGTGCGTGAAGGATCCCGCGCCGACCCACTCGTGGCGCGGGGGCGGAGGCGGGGACGGGGACCGGGGCGGTGCAGCGGCGGCTGTCGCGCCGCCGCCGGCTTTCAGCAGTGCGAGTGCGCCCGCCGCGGCGCAGCCCTTGAACAGACGACGTCTGCTGATCGGATGCATGGGTCCTTCCCGCAGGAGTACCGCGGCCGGCCGTGGACGGTGTCGGCTTACGTGACCGGAGGGCCGGAGGTGCTGTTCACCCGGGCCCATTGCGACCAGGTGCTGAAGCCGGTCTGCCACTTGTGGAGGACGCCGTCCCTGCCGGTGCCGAAGACTTCGATGCGGCCGTCGGCGTTGGTGGCGGCAGTGATCTCGGTTCCGCCGGTGCCGAAGTCGTCCCAGTCGCCGTAGGCGGCGTTCACGCCCTTCTGCCAGATGTGCGAGGCGGCGTCACTCTTGATGGCGAAGACCTCGACGCGCCCGTCGGCGGTGCGGTCGCTCGTGAGCCGGGAGTCGGCGGGGCCTCGCACGGGCTCCCACCCCGACCAGCTGGTGGGGTTCGTCTGGTACCGGTGGAACACTCCGACCGGGCCGGAGGCGAACACCTCGATCCGGCCGTCGGCGTTGTGGTCGACGGTCAGGTCGTGGCCGCCGACGCCGAAGTCCTCCCACGGCGACCAGCCGCCGTTGACGGCGGTCTGGTACTGGTGCTGGAAGACGCTCCCGTTGAGGGCGAACACCTCGAGACGGCCGTCAGGAGCCTTCTCCATCTTCACCCGGCCGGCCGCAGGACCACCGCCGGTGGGCTCCCAGCCCGACCAGCCGCTGTTGGGCGCGGTCTGATACCGGTGGAAGACGCCCTCCGGGCCGGAGGCGAACACCTCGATCCGGCCGTCGGCATTGGCTCCGGCGGCGACGGCGCTTGCGCCGGTACCGAATTCCTCCCAGTTCGACCAGGCACCGGACGGCGACAGCTGGTAACGGTGCTGGACGGTGCCTCCGTTGGCCGCGAACGCCTCCAGGCGCCCGTCGGCGTTGGGAGCGACGGCCAGCTGCGCGTTGCCGGGACCGCCCAGTCGTTCCCACTCCGACCAGCTGCCGTTGACCTGGGTCTGCCAGGCGTGGTGCACCCCGTCGGCCCCGGCCGCGAAGGTCTCCAGCCGGCCGTCGGCGGACCGCGCCGACACCACCCGGCCCGGCTCCACCGGATACACGAGCGGTGCCGGCCCGGGGCGCCGGCCCGGCGTGCACGGCATGCCGACGCCGCGTTCTTCGAGATAGGGGACGGGGTCGATGCCGCGGTTCATGCTGGTGTCGCGTCGTACCCGCAGATGGAGGTGGGGGCCGGAGGCCTCGCCCTCGGCGCCCATGAGCGCGATCTGCTGCCCTGCCGTCACCCGGTCCCCCACGGCCACGTCCCGCCGGTACATGTGCCCGTACTCGGTCACCGTTCCGTCGGGGTGCAGGATGCGGATCCACTGGCCGTAGCCCTGGGCAGGACCGGAGTTGATGACTTCGCCGTCGCCCACGGCATAGATCGGCGTGCCGTAGTCGTTGGCGATGTCGATGCCGTCGTGATTGCGAGCTCCGCCGTAGGGATCGGCGATGAAGCCGGCCGCCGGGCACGAGGCGGCGAACCCGGCTGCCCGGGCTTGCGCAGCGGCCGGGGACGTCGTCAACAGCGCCAGCGGTACGGTGACTGCCGCCGCCAGAGCGAGGCGCAGTGCCCGTCCGGAGAGACCGTGTAGCACGTCGCGTCCTTCCCCCTCGGGTCATATCGGAACGGTGGGGTGCGTTGCGGCTCGCCGAGCGGGGGCTCGCGCGAACCGGCGGGGTGGACGCTAACCACGACGGCCGCGCGAGGGCACCGGGAACGCTACGGATTGACGACGTCTCTCCTGACCTTCGTCGAGCTGACGGCCGGCGTCGCCCCCGGCTCGCACACGTCCCTCCTCCGGGCAGAGGCCGGGGCGGGCGGGCCGGAGGCCGGCCGGAGGGTCAGATCGGGTATTGGACGCTGCGGATCGGCGGGTTCGTCAGGTGGCGGCCCGCGCCCAGGACGCCCGCGCGCCGTGTGCAGTGGCGGTCGGTGAAGTAGACCAGAGCGCGGCTGGTGCCGTTGGCGAGCCGGCGGATCTTGGCCCGGTTCTCGGTGAGCAGGCTGTAGCACTTGCCGTCCTGGGGGTCCTTCTCGCGCCTGCTCACGGCCTCGCGGAGGCAGGCCACGCCGGTGATGCCGGTGCCCGCTTTGCAGCGGGAGTAGTCGACCGTCAGCGTGCCGTTCGCGGCGTGCGCCTCGGGTGAGGCGGCCAGGGTGGTGAGGAGCAGGACGGATACGGCGGTGCCCAGGGCGCGGCGGATACGCACGGGATTCCTTTCGTGGTGTCGGGACGATGCCTCCAGATATCCACGGGCGGTGACCCGTCCGGCGGAATCACTCGTCGGTGGGCGCGGCATTGCGTCGTACCCACGAGAGAGGAACACGTGGGCGGCCTGAGGCCGACGGGTGTCGGCGCGGTCTCGGAGCGGTCACGCTTCGGCCCGGATCGGGACGTATCGACGGGCCGGCTTTGACGGAGAGTGACGAATATAGGTAAGGCTTACCTACTTCTTTTCCCGCGCTCCCCACCGTGCGCTCTTCTCACCTCGTGTACCGGGAGGTTCCGTGTCCGCTCCTCAGTCACAGCCGCAGCCACAGCCGCTGCGCCTGTACGACTCGTGGTGGACGGTCGCAGCGGGCGCGCTCGGGGCGTGCCTGGCCCTGGCGGGCTGCCTGTGGGTCTCCTTGCACGTCCGCACCGACGAGGCGCTGCATACGGGGGCTCTCTTCGTGCACCTCGCCTCCCTGGCCCTCGGCTTCGGCGCGGTCCTGGCCGCCGACTGGTTCGGGCTGCTGTGGGTCACCCGGCGGCTCGCGCTCGCCGACGCACTGAGCGCCGTCGGCCGGCTGCACGTGCCCATCTGGGCCGGCCTGGCGGGGCTGCTGGCCAGCGGCGCCTTCCTGCACCCGGACCCGGCCTCCCCGCTCACCCGCGCCAAGCTCGTCATGATCGTCGTGCTCACCCTCAACGGCCTCCAGGCCGGGGTGCTCACCCGGCGCCTGGCCCAGCACTCCCCCACCCCTCCGGGCCGGGGGCTGCTCGCCTGGGGCGCGGGCACGGCCCTGGTCTCCCAGGTGTGCTGGTGGGGATCCGTCGGCATAGGGTTCTACAACGCCCGGCACTGAGGCGCCCCGCCCCTGGCGCCTCGCCTCGCCCCCTGGCGC
>NZ_JBPQTS010000099.1:0-27833 GCF_051386455.1 Streptomyces sp. URMC 124 | reverse complement strand
TAAGAGACAGGGGTGAACCCCCGCGGCCCCCGGCTGCTGTTTACCAGCTCCAGTAACCGTGCGAGATCCAGCCGGACGCACCGGTGTTCACGTCGTAGACCTTGTCCCACTGACCGTCGCCCGAGACATCACGGTGCGCCAGGCGGTGGTTGCTGTAGCAGAGACCGACGACCGAGCTGGACGTGCTCGCAGCGGCGCGGATGCGCACGCCCTCACCCGTGCAGTGGCCGTAGACGTCGTCGGCGTACGCCGGCGCCGCCAGAGCCGCGCCACCGAGCGTGGCGGCGACCAGCAGGCCCGCCACGGCACCGGCACGCTTGCCCGCGCTCTTCCCCCGAATGACAGAATTCACTTGTTACTCCTCAACAATGGTCGAGCCGAGCGCCAAATGATCTTGGACCCGGCGAGACGGAAAACTATCAGCGGATGATCTTGAAAAAGGCCCTGACGCAGCCCCGGGACATACCCATGACCAATCGGTGACAGGGGCGCGCCGAAGGTCCCCCGTGCGGTGTTCGCGTACACCTCCTACCGGCTCACCTCCAGCCCGGCCACGAGCCTGCGCACGAACGCGCTCGCGTTCGGGGAACCGCACCGGGTCGCCGACGTGTCCGTCTCCCGGGGCCTCACCGCCGCCCTCGACTGATGCGCCCCGTGCGTCGGGGCGGCCCGCAGGCTTCAGCTCCCGCCCATCATGCGGTACATGCCGATCGAGTCGTGCTCGGCGGTGTCCGCGAAGCCGAACTTCTCGTAGAGGAAGCGCGCGGGGCCGTCCGCGATGAGGGAGACGTACGCGGTGGCCGGCGCCCGGCGCTCCAGTTCCTCGGTGAGCGCGGCCATGATGAGCTTGCCGAGGCCGTGGCCCTGGTGCGCGGGGTGCACGCATATGTCGACGATCTGAAACGCCGTACCACCGTCTCCGATGATCCGCCCCATGCCGATGGGCTCGCCCTCGTGGTGGAGGACCACGCCGTACCACGTGTTGGGCAGCGCGAGCGCAACGGCCTCGGGGGTCTTGTCGGAGAGGCCGGCATCGGTGCGCAGGCGGCGGAAAACCTCGACGGAGGGCACGCCAGCACGCAACTCGTAAGGCTCGTAAGGGGTGATAGAGCTATTCATGCATTACACGCTACAGGGTGCGGAGGGGCCGGCCCCCACGCCTGACACCAGCGGAGACGGCCCCCACTCAGCGCGCGCACGTACCCCTAGAGGACCATTGATACGCAACCTCGCGCCCGGGTGAATCGATAGACGGGGCATGAAGCAGCTCGTCACCCTCGGTGCTCTCAGCGCTGTCAGCGCTCTCGGTGCGGCCATGCTCGGCATGACGGCCGTCCCCGCCCACGCCTCCGGCGCCGGTGATCCCGATCCCCTCGCTCCCGTGCAGAAGTTCTCGACCGACGTCCAGTCCACGGTGTGCCGGCAGGACCTCACCGGTGTGCCGGTCGTCAGCCAGTACGCCGGGGCGGTGAAGGAGGTCTGCGGCGGCAAGGGCCGTCCCGCCGCAGGCCGCCCGCACCGCTGACGCGGTCGGCCTCAGCCGCCGGCTGGACGGGGGACGGCGGGTTCTCGGCTGGAGAAACTACGAACTGGTCCGCCGCCTCAACCCCTACGTCAAGGCCGCGGCCACCGGCCGCCGGGAACTGGCCGACGCCATGCGCGCGATGCCCGGGCAGGGGAACCTGCCCGGGCACCGGGCTTTCTCCGTCTTCCTGGCCGCCGGTCAGGACGGCCGGACCCGACGATCCCGCGTACGGCCAAAATCCTTATGGACAGCGGAAGTTGAGACCCAGGCGACCCTTGACGCAGAGCTTCCGATTATGAACGGATCGTTCCCGCAGTTGTTCGTGTCCGATCGCTCGCCGAGGAGACCACCGTGCGCATACCGTTACCACCACCCCTGGCCAAAGCCCGCCCGGGACCACGCGGTCCTCGCAGAACACGGCTGACGGCGGCCCTCACCTCCGCGCTGCTGGCCGCCGGGCTGCTGGTCGGCGCCGCGCCCGGGCCGGGCGGCTCCACGGCGCGGGCGGACGACCGGCCGACGAACACGGCGTCCTCGCCGAACAACGGCAGCCTGCCGTTCGCCACCTACAACATGCAGGGCTCCGACAACGGGTCGCGCTGGACCGGCGAGGTCGGCCCACTGACGATGCATCACCCCGTGGTCACCCTCCAGGAGGCCGGCAACGGGCCGCCCACCGCCGCGCACCAGCGCCACGGCGTCGGTGAGTCGATCCGCATCCCCGGCCCGTTCCCGGCGGGCCTGCCGGACCACGTGAACCACACGGTGTGGCGGTACCGCAACCACACCCGCCACGTGTACTTCCTCCAGACCGACCCGCAGCGCGACAGCACCACGGGACGGGACCGCTGGCAGGGCGGCCGGGTCAACCTGGCAGTGGTCACCCACGCCCGCGCGGACGAGGTCCGCATCATCGAGAACCCGCTGTACAACCGGGACGAGCCCCGCAACGAGTACCGCTACCGCCGCGCCCTCGGCGTGCGGGTCGGCAACACCGTCTACTACAACGTCCACGCGCGCGGCACGGACGTCGCCCCGCTGCTCAGGCGGATCCGTGCCGCCGCCCGGGCCGGCGAGAACTGGGTCATGGTCGGTGACTTCAACCTCGACATCCGCAACCGCACCGACCGCCAGGCCCGCGAGCAGAGCCTCCGCCTGCGGCCCGACGAGCAACTGGCCCGAACCGGCCGCTCCACCCACCAGAGGGGCGGCGAACTCGACTACGCCATCACGCGCGGCACGCCCCGGTTCAACGCGGACATCCCCGCGGGCCGCAGCTCGGACCACTACCCGGTCCAGTTCGAACCGGCCCCCACCCCCGTACCGGCCGCGCCCGACGGCCCGGTGCACAACTTCTCCTCCGCCTTCGAGAACGCCCGGACCGGGCTGGCCCTCGACGTGGACGACAACGGCCGTGTGACCACCCGCCTGCAGGCGTACAACGCCCGGCAGCGGTTCCGCGTGGAGACCGTGCGGGCGCACTGGTACCGCTTGCGGGGCAACAGCCCCCGAGCAGCCGCGACCGCCGCCCTCGCCGGCCGTGCCGCCCTCGCCGCCGGCGAGGCGTGCCCCGGCGTCAATCCGTTCGTGCCGATGTCGCCGGTCCTGATGCTGTCGTGCGAGTCGCCCGGGGCCCAGTGGCATCCCGAGGACACGGGCGCGTCCGGCGGCCCCCTGCGCTGGCACAACTCCCAGTACCCGAACCTGTGCCTGACCGGTACGGGGAACGCGCAGCCGGTCGTGGCCTTCCCGTGCAGCGACATGCCGGCCCAGCAGTGGTGGGACAACTCCCGCGCGGTACCCGAGCGCGCGTGGGAGGACAGTGACGGGCGGGTCCGTCTGCGCGCCTGGAACGGCTACTACCTGGACGTCTTCGGCGGGACCGCCCACGACGGCACCCCCCTCACCACCCGCCGGCGCAACGAGGTCAGCACCCAGCGGTGGGACATCGAGTACGCCGGCAGCGGTGACAACATCGTCCGGCTCAGGGGACTCAACAGCGGCGGACGGTGCGTCGACATCGGGGACAGCGTCCAGCCCCGCCCCGGCGAGCGTTCCGTGCTGCACGACTGCTCCGGCCGCGGCAGCAAGACGGACGGGACCGGCGGTCGCTGGCAGGCGGAGACCTACGGCGACGGCACCCTCCGCTTCCGCAACGAGGCCGCGCACCTGTGCCTGGTGCCGTCGGCGCGGGAAACGGGGTACGTGACGATCGGGACCTGCAGCGACGACGCCCGTCAGCGCTGGACGATCGTGCCGTGACCCCGTAACCGCCATAACCCCGTAGCCGCGCCCGCCACCCTCGCGCGCACCGCTGCGGACCTCTGCGGCTTCGCGCGGGGTTCGCTCCACCGCTCCGGTCGGCGCAGAGCGGCCCACCTCGGCCGCTGCCTGCGCCGACCGGAGTGCCACTACGCCAACGGACGGCCCCGCCCGGCCGGTTCCGACAGGCACCGCACCGCGGTCTCCCAGGCGCGCGTCACCGCCTGCCGGGCGTGCACCGTGGCCGTCACCATGTCGACGCCCGTCACCTGCGTGCGGGCGCCCACGTGGACGTGCACGCGGGGGCGCCGCAGCGGTGCCGTGGCGAGCCCCGCCAGCTGCTTGGCGGGCAGGCCGGAGACGAGACGGCGGGCTCCCGCCTGTCCCAGCGGGATGACCGGCGCGCTGGTCGCGTGGGCGAGGCGCGAGAGTCCGCTGCGGAACGGACCCGGTGCCTCCTCCCCCGCGTCCCTGCGCTGCGGGAGGCGGCCCTCGCCGTAGATGAGGACGAGGCGGCCGCGGCGGAGCGCGGCCGCGGCGGCGTCGAGGGCTTCGACCGCCCGCCCGCTGCCGCGATGCACGGCGATGTGCCCCTCCCGCTCCAGCAGGCCGCCGAGCACCGGTATCCGCCACAGGCCGGCGGCGGCCATCACCACGGGCCGTACACCCAGGCGGTGCAGCGCGGCCAGCACGACGGCCGGGTCCGCCAGGGAGGTGTGGTTCGCGGCGATGATGCTGCCGGGCGCGAAGTCGGCGCCGGGGTCGGCCGTGACGGTCAGTCGGCCGAACGCCGGTACGACGGTGGTGGCGATGCTGCTGAGCATGGGAAGGTCCTCGGATCCGTCCAGGGGTGATCTTCATTGTGGGCCGGGGACCGCGTGTGGTCCTGAGTAGTCCTACTCAGATCCGGGGCGTACGGAAGCGGGGTGTGAAGCCGCAGGCGCGCGCCCATGGCGGGTATCCGGGGTGCGCCCCCTGCCTCGCGGTGGAGACGCCGCGCACTCGTCTCCACCGTCGGGAGGAACGACCGGAAGGTCCGCCTCATCCAAGGGTGCACTCACGGTTCGTTACACAGCATGAGGATCCAGTAGTTAACGGTCGAGATGATGGCATTACCTGCAAAACACCCCGTGCCTCGCTTGTCGGGCACACGGGCCGCACACACGGGGGACATCATCAACGTCAAGCGCACCACCTCATCCCAACTGTCCCAAGAAGACATCCTCTCGGTCGTCGAAGGCACCACGCTGGCCGTCCACATTCCGGGTTTCGTGCACCCGGAGGCCCTCGCCTCGGCGCGGCGGCAGCTCGTCGACCACCCCGACCGGGGCAGTCTGAGCCAGGCCGCGGAGTTCAAGCGCATCGGGTTCGCCTACTCGGAGATCAGCGACAGCGCCTCACGCGATCGCTATCACGCCGAGGCGCGCGACAACATCCGGCGGATGCGCGACCTGTTCGCGCCCTACGCCTCGCCCAGCGACGTCCTGCGGCTGCTGCTGGAGGAGACCTGGGCCGCCGGGGCCGGCTTGATGCACGTGGAAGGCCGCAAGGCATTCGTCGGCATCTGCCGCTACCAGGACAGGAATGTCGACCTCAACCCGCACACCGACGCCCTGGAGCGGAACCTGCCCGCCGAGCACGCGCACCGCCTCGAGGCACAGCTCTCGATCAACATCTACGTCAACATCCCGCGCACCGGCGGAGAGCTGGAGCTGTGGGGCACCGAGCCCAGGGAGGACGCCTACCGCGGCCTCATGGGCGAGCGGACCTGGGGGATCGACCGCGAGAAGATCGGCCCGCCGGTCGAGGTCGTCAAGCCGGCCCCGGGCGATCTGCTCCTGCTCAACCCGCGTCAGATCCACGCCGTGCGCCCGTCGGGCGACGAGCCCCGCATCACCCTGGGGCACTTCCTCGGCTACTACGGCACCGACCGCCCGCTCGAACTGTGGAGCTGACGGTGAACAACGACGTCAAAAGCATCGGCCACGACATCAGTGAATTCGCCGGATCCAACGGGATCCGGCACTCCCCCGTCCTGGACGGCCGCAGCAAGGCGAGTTTCGGGGAAAGGGCCAAATCGCTCTCCCTCACCAGGAAACGGGCCGTCCTGCTGGTGAGCGTCGGCCAGCGCTATCACGAGGGCGACAAGCTCCGTGCCACGACGGAACTCATCGAACGCGGCGGGTTCCGGCAAGTGACCATTGCCGTGGCTGATACTCTGCAGCGCACCAACTATCTCGGGCTTTCCCGGCAGGACGCTTACGACCGCGCACTCACGGCGGGGGACGAGTGGCTGCACCGCAACGAGAAGACGCTCGCGCGGATCTCCGCGATCAGCGATGTCCTCCGCTGGGACGAGGCGCTGCGCGACCCCGTGTACCCGCAGTTCCGCAAGCTCGTCGAGGACGCCTACGAGCACGACCCGCGCTACCGGCAGGCCCTGCTCCGCACCGTCGGGAAGTTCCTCGACCGCCTCACGGCCCGCGATCCGGAAGCGGATATCGCCACGGCGTCCCGGAACTGCCTGTCCTACCTCATCGAGGAATGCCCCGTCATCATGCCGACCTGGGCACACCGCGGATACGACTATGTGATTTATCCGCAGCCCATGACGGGGGCCATGGCGGAGACTCGCCGGCTGTTCGTCGAGGACGCATATCCGGGTAAGGCTGAATGGCTTTCCCTGAAGTTCAAGAAGCGGGCCACCGCCACCCAGCCCATCGCCTGACCACCCTTTGACCCGGTGTAGGGGAACATCACCGTGACAGCCGTGACAGCATCGACCGACCGCAAGTGGTGGGCATTTACCGGGGTCAGCCTCATCAGCTTCCTCGGCTGCATCGACCTCACCATCGTCAATACCGCCGCCCCGCAGATCCAGGCCGATCTCGGCGCCTCCGTGACCGACCTCCAGCTCATCGTCAACATGTTCATCGTCGCCCTGTCGATGTTCATGGTGACGATGGGGCGGCTGGCTGACGCCTACGGCCGGCGTCGCGTCCTCTACACCGGAACCGTCGTCTTCGCCCTGGCCTCCCTCGGCGCCGGACTCGCCCCGGACACCGGCTGGCTCATCGCCTTCCGGTTCCTCCAAGGCGCCGCGGGAGCCGTTCTCTACACCTCCACGGGCGCCATCGTCCAGAACGCCTTCCCCCAGTCGCAGCGCGGCCGGGCCATCGGCGCCCTCTACGGCGTCAACGGCCTGGGCCTGGCCGTCGGCCCGCTGCTCGGCGGAGTCATCGTCTCCTCCGTCGGCTGGCACTGGGTGTTCTGGCTGAACGTGCCCCTCATCGCCGTCGCCCTGGCCCTGTGCTCCTTCAGCGTCAAGGAGTCCCGCGACCAGGACGCGCCCGGCCTGGACCGGCCCGGCCTCGTGCTCATCAGCCTGGGCATCCCCGCCGTGGTCCTCGCCTTCACCCTGGGCGACCACTGGGGCTGGTCCAGCGCCCGCACCCTGGGCCTGCTGGCATTCGCGGCGGCCTCGCTCATCGCCTTCCACGCCGTCGAGCGCCGCGTGGCCGTCCCCATCATCGACTTCCGGCTCTTCCGTCACCGCGCCTTCCTCGGCGCCATCGTCTCCGACTTCGCCCTGGCCTGCTTCTACGCCACCGTGCTGTTCTTGCTGCCCCTCTACCTCAGTGACGTACGGGGCTACGGCGGTTACGCCACCGGTGCACTGCTGCTGCCGTGCACCGCCGTCATGGCGGCGCTGTCCCCCGGCGTCGGCCGGCTGACCGACCGCTACGGCCCCAGGAAGCTCCTGGCCATCGGCTTCGCCGCGTTCACGGTCTCGGCCCTGCTGCTCGCGCGGATCGCCCCCGACACCTCCATCGGATACCTCGCCCTCGCGCTGGTGGCCATGGGTCTCGGCTGGGCGTTCATCCTCGGCCCCGCCACCGTCTCCGCGCTGTCCTCCGTGCCCGAGCGGCAGGCGGGGCTCGCCGTCGGCTCCTCCTGGACCTTCCACAACCTCGGCGGAGCCATCGGCCTGGCGGCCGCCATCAACCTCTACCGCCTTCGGAGCGAACGCACCCTGAACGCCGAACTCGCCGAACGCCACGCGCCCACCGGCTCCTGGACACAGTCCGTCGTCGGTGAACCGGAACACGCCACGGCGCTGCTCCGGCAGCACACCTCCCTCAGCGGAGCGGAGATCGACGAGATCTACGGCCGGGTCTTCTCCCACGGCATGCAGAGCGCCATGTGGATGGTGGCCGGCACGTCGCTGGCCGCCCTCGCCGTCCTCGGCCTGCTCGGCCTCTCGGCCCGCCGGTCCACGGCCACCGCCTGCGAGGTGACGGCCGACAACGAGCTCGCCCGGTAAGGCACCGGCGGGCGCACACCCGGACTCTTCCGTCGGCCGGCCCCGGGCAAGGGCCGGCCGACCTGGCCCGGGAACGTCCCCGCCCGGCCGGGCTACCCGCGCAGGAAACCGTCCCCGTGGGTGGCGATGTGGGCTTCCAAAGCACTGAGTGCTTGCTGCGTGGCGTCCATTCCGCCTGACCCGCGCTTTTCTGCGTAGTAGGCCGCGCCGAGCTTCTTCAGCAGGTCGTTACCGGCTCGTTGTGCCTGTACGTCCTCCACCTTCTCCTTGCCCTGGGCGAGGGCCTGCTGGGCCTGTTCCTTGGCCCGGTCGAGGAATCCGGCCATGTCAACCTCCTTGATCGGTAACCGAGCGGTTACCCCGATCCGGTCGGACATAATTCGAACTGGGACCGGTCTTCCCGTTTCGGCGGACCCGAAGGCGGCCTCCGGCCGACCACAGGCTCCGTCCGACCACGCCGGTGCGCAGCTGCGCAGGTGCGCAGGTGCACACGGCCTAGAACTCCCATGTCGCGTGGCTGAGCATCCAGAAAAAGCCCACCACGCCGCAGATCACCAGGCCGAGCGTCGCCAGGCACGCTCCGGTCGCGGCTCCGGCCCCGGCGTGTTTCCTGCGAGCGCTCGCGACGATCCCTCCCAGCGACGCCCCCGCCAAGGGCCCGCCGAAAACGAGGAGGGACGCCACCGCGAACTGGACGTTGTCGTCATGGTTGCGCTGCCAGTCGGATCCCGACGGGTGCTGGACCGCGTCGAGAGCCTTCGACCACACCCACAAACAGGGGGTCAGGAAGAGCGCTGTCAGGACGAGCATGTACAGGATCAGGATTCCTCTGTCCCGTCGGCTGGGCGTGGCGCCGGTGTTGTCGGTCATGACACTCACCCTTGACGAGGCATCCGCGGTTGCCAATCCGCTCACCTACTCAGATGCCCGACGGCCCACGGCCCCACGGCCCGCCCCTTACCGTCATCACGCGAGGTCCGCGAGGATCGCGGCCAAAGGGGCCGGGTCGGCGGGCCCCAGGTGCGGGGCGGGCAGGGAGTGGACGTCGAACCGGTTGCGGGGTGTCGCCGCATCGGCCTCCTTGACCATCCGGTCCTGGAGGGCCGGCGGGATGCTGCGGTCGAGGGTGAAGCGCACGTAGCTGCGGGGGACGCGGCCCCAGGTTGCCGGATGGCCGCGGGCGTCGTCGTGGATGAGCGAGGCCGATTCATCCGGTTCGAAGGCGTTGAGGGCGTTGCGGAAGGCCGCGTCGTCGTAGTCCGCCGCGAAGGCGGCCTTCGTCTTGGCGAGGAAGCCGGGGTCCGCCGAACGCCAGTTGTTACGGAGGACACCGGTCCGCCCGGGGTCGCCCACGCTCGGAATGGTGGGGAGCAAGCTCGTCCGCCCCTCCGGGAGCAGGAAGCAGTCGAGGATGGTGCGTATCCGGACGCAGCAGAACGCCGACAGGTAGACCAGCCGCGCTATCGCGTCCGGCACCTGATTGCCCACCCTCGTGATCGTGGCCCCTCCCATGCTGTGACCGACCAGGATGACCGGCCCTTGCCGTGCGATGCGGCGTACGACGCCCACGACGTGGCGGGCGTTGTCCTCCAGGGTCGCCCCGGAGAGAACCGGCGACGGGGCGGTTGCGAACGCGTCCAGGTCCTGCGGCGCCTGGTAGGCGAGCGGAAAATTCGCCTGTGCTCCATGACCGGGGAGGTCCACGGCGAGCGCACGGTGACCTTGGAGGGCGAGTGCGGCGATCAGCGGGGCGAAGGCGTAGGCGTTGCTGTTGGCGCCGTGGACGAGGAGGAAGGTCGGCTGTTTCCGGGGCGCGCCCTCGCCTCTCCCCGCGCGCGTGCCGAGCAGACCGCCCGCGGCGGCCCCCGTACCGGCAGCGGCGACCACGGCCCCGGCGCTGCGTAAGAGGCGTCGTCGGCCGACCCCAGGGGCATGAGTGTTTTCCCGAGGCATCTTGCAATTCCCTCCGTCGCTCGACGCAATGGTTCCGATACGTTCGTATCGATACGAACGTATCACCTAGGCTCGGGGGTATGCCCAGACAGGTGGATTACGACAGCCGGCGGCGTCAGATCGTGGCGGCGGCCTTCGCCCTCATCAGCGAGCGAGGGCTGGAAGGCGTGACCATGCGCGACGTCGCGGCCCGGGCCGGCGTCTCGGTCGGAGCCGTGCAGCGGTGCTTCCCCGGCAAGGAAGAGATGATGGTCTCCGTCGTGGAGGACATGAACGAGCGGGTCAGCGCGCGCGTGCAGGGCCGGATCGCCGGCTCCGCCGACCCGGATGCGGCCGCGACGATGCTGGAGCACACTCTCGCCGGCATCATGCCGCACGACGAGCCGACCTCGGCGGAGACCCGGGTCTGGCTCGCCTTCGCCGCGCACGCCGCCGTCACCCCCGCCCTGGCGGCCGTCCAGCGCAAGCAGTACGAGGGGCTGGTGGAGCTCATCGCCCTGCTGCTCCGCACCGCACAGGCTTCCGGAGAGATCCGCTCCGACGCCGATGCCGACCAGGAGGCGGGCGCCCTGATCGCCCTCACCGACGGGCTCAGCATGCAGATCCTGATGGGCCGCCACACTCCGGCTTCGGCCCTGGAGACGCTGAACCACCGCCTCGCCGCACTCCGGGCCGCCACATGAGCCGGGCGTGTGCGGCGCAGCGAGCGCACGGCCCCACGGAAGCCGGTCTTGACGGCGATCCGGTCGCAGGCACCTGCCGCGCTTACCCCGCGGAGGTGACGGAGGTCTTCCTGCGGGCCCGATAGGCGGCGGCCTTGAGCTTGTTGCCGCAGGACTCCATGCCGCACCACTGTCGCCTGCCGCCGCGCGAGCGGTCGATGTAGACACGAGTGCACTCGGGGTTGCCGCACTCCTTGAGCAGGGGTACGTCCGGGCCGCTCAGGAGTTCCACGGCGTGCCGGGCGACGGTGGACAGCGCTTCTCGCTGCGTTGCCGCCGTCCAGCGG
Source organism: Streptomyces sp. URMC 124 (assembly GCF_051386455.1). Taxonomy (NCBI): domain Bacteria; kingdom Bacillati; phylum Actinomycetota; class Actinomycetes; order Kitasatosporales; family Streptomycetaceae; genus Streptomyces; species Streptomyces sp. URMC 124. The sequence continues at coordinate 16,760 of NZ_JBPQTS010000099.1, read as the reverse complement.
CCGGAGCGGGTCAGCTGCGGGGCAGCGGGAGCCCTGCGGGCCGCGTCGTTGACCGCGGCCAGCGCTTCGTCGCCGAAGTCCGCGCCGAGGCGCCGGGCCGTGATCAGCTGGTAGACGGCCTCCCGCAGGGTGGTCGCCCGCACCACGTCGGCCTGCCGGGCGGGCGAGACGGAGTCGACGATGCCGGACTCCACGTACCACGCGTCCAGGCGGTCCGGTGCCGCGAACATCTCGAATCGCGCCGTGCGCCGCGCCCGGAGCGTGGCCGCGAAGTCCAGCGCCGGGTTGCCGCACACGAAGACATGATCCAGATTCACGTCACCATCCTGACGGGTGACGATGGCGCCCGCAAGGGTCGCCGGCCGTCAGCGCCTCATGCGTGCGGTGCTCCCGTCTCCGTCAGTTCGCCGTCGGCGACCCGCAGCCACCGGTCGACGCCGATCCGTTCGAGGAAGCGCTCGTCGTGGCTGACCACCACGAACGCGCCGCGGTAGCACTTCAGGGCGCTCTCCAGCTGGCTCGCGCCGACCAGGTCGAGGTTGTTCGTGGGCTCGTCCAGCAGCAACAGCTGCGGGGCCGGTTCGGCGCACAGGACGCAGGCCAGGGTGGCGCGCAGGCGTTCGCCGCCGGAGAGCACGCGCACGGGCAGGTGTGCGCGGGGGCCGCGGAACAGGAAGCGTGCGAGCAGGTTCATGCGTTCCGCCTCCGGCCGGTGCGGGGCGAACACCGCGAAGTTCTCGGCCACGGTGCGGTCGGGGTCGAGCAGGTCCAGGCGCTGCGAGAGGGAGGCGATCCGCCCGTCGGCACGCTTGACGGTGCCGTCGTCCAGGGCGAGTTCACCGGTGATCAGCCGGAGCAGGGTGGTCTTGCCCGCGCCGTTGGGGCCGGTGAGCGCGATGCGTTCGGGGCCGCGGATCGCGAGGTCGGCTCCGTCTCCCGCGAACAGGTTCCGTTCGCCGTGCCGGATCTGCATCCGCTCGCCCAGGAAGACGGTGCGTCCGGCCGGGACGTCGGTGTCGGGCAGTTCCAGGGTGAGCCGCTGCTCGTCGCGCAGGGCGCGTCCCGCTTCGTCGAGCCGGGCCTGTGCCTCGTGGAGGCGGGTGGCGTGCATCTGGCCCGCCCGGCCCGCGGATTCCTGGGCACCGCGCTTCATGTTCCCGGCGAAGATGCGCGGCAGGCCGGCGTTCTTGAGGTTGCGGGCGGCGTTGCTCGCGCGGCGCTCGGCCCGTTCGCGGGCCTGCTGCATCTCGCGCTTCTCCCGCTTCAGCTCCTGTTCGGCGTTGCGTACGTTCTTCTCCGCGACGTCCTGCTCGGCCCGTACGGCCTGCTCGTACTGGGTGAAGTTGCCTCCGTAGAGGCGCAGTTCGCCGCGGTCGAGTTCGGCGATGCGCTCCATGCGGTCCAGCAGGGCCCGGTCGTGGCTCACGAGCAGCAGGCTGCCGTTCCAGTCCGAGAGCACGTCGTAGAGCTTGTGGCGGGCTTCGAGGTCGAGGTTGTTGGTCGGTTCGTCCAGCAGCAGGACGTCGGGCCGCTTGAGCAGCTGCGCCGCCAGTCCGAGGCTGACGATCTGGCCGCCGCTGAGCGTGCCCAGGGTCCGGTCGAGGGCGAGGTGGGCGAGGCCGAGCCGGTCGAGTTGGGCGCGGGTGCGTTCCTCGATGTCCCAGTCGTCGCCGATGACGGTGAAGTGCTCCTCGCTCACGTCGCCGGACTCGACGGCGTCGATGGCGCGGATCACGGCGTCGACGCCGAGGACCTCGGCCACCGTCGGCTCGCCGGTCAAGGGAAGGGTCTGCGGGAGGTAGCCGATCGTGCCGTTCACGGTCAACGACCCTGCTGCCGGTCGCAATTCACCGGCGATCAGCTTCAGCAGGGTGCTCTTGCCGGAGCCGTTGGGCGCCACGAGGCCCGTACGTCCGGCGCCGACGGTGAAGGACAGGCCGTCGAAGACCGGGGTGTCGTCGGGCCAGGAGAAGGACAGCTGGGAGCAGATGACGGAAGCGTCGGACATGGTGATGACCTCGTGAGGGAAAGAGGCACGCGCCATTCCACAAGGGATCAGGGAAACGGGGAAACCGCTGTGCGGAAGCCGCCGCGTGGAGGGCACTGCGCCTGAGACAGGGCAAGAGGGGACGACGAGATGACCACGACGGCGGCACTGCCAAGGGTGCGCTTACCGGTGGTCGATCAGATCCGGGTATCACCCGGAGATGTCGTCGTCACCCGCCATGTCAGGACTCCTCTGCGAAGGATCACTATCTCGATCACCGTATCAGGCTCCTTGCGGTAACCCGAAGCCTTTTCCTCCGCCGTCGCCGGCGTGAGGGCTCGTGGCCCCCGGCCCGCCCGGCGGAGGAGGGCACGTCAGAGCACCAGGTCCCACGCCAGGCAGGAGAGGAGGTGCCCCGCCCCTTCGGGGGTGCGGCCGTCCCGCGCCGGGTCCCTCGGCGCGGCTTCCTTCACCTCGACCATGTCCTCGTAGGCGATCCGCTCGGGCAGCGCGCCGAAGCGTGCCTGGCGCGCTGCCGAGCTGCTGTCCTGTGGGTTGCGGTTCTGTGGGTTGCTTTCCTGTGGGTTGCGGTTCTGTGGGTTGCGGTCGTTCATCGTTCAGTCTCCCGTTCCGTCAGAGGCGGATCGCGTCGAGGACGGCTCGGGCGAACGCCTCGGGTGCCTCCTGCGGCGTGTTGTGGCCGATGCCCTTCAGGGTGCGGTGGTCGTACGGGCCCGCGAATCTGTCCCGGTACGCGGACCCGTCGCCCGGAACGGTGAACGGGTCGCGCTCGGCGTCGAGCGTCACCGTCGGCACGGTGACGACCGGCCGGGCGGCGAGTCGCTTCTCGTACGGCTCGTAGCGCCGTTCGCCCTCGGCGAGGCTGAGCCGCCAGCGGTAGTTGTGGATGACGATGGGGGCGTAGTCCGGATTCTCGAAGGCGGCGGCCGTGCGCTCGAAGGTGGCGTCGTCGAAGTTCCACGTCGGGGAGACGGTGTTCCAGACCAGCCGCGTCAGGTCGTGCCGCTTGCCCCTGTCCTCCATGGCCATCCGGCCCCGCTCCGTGGCGAAGTAGTACTGGTACCACCAGGCGTGCTCGGTCGCCGGCGCCAGCGGCCGGAGGTTGGCCTCGAGGTTGACGGTGAGATAACCGCCCACCGACACCAAGGCCCGGCAGCGTCCGGGCCACAATGCCGCGATGATGCCGGCGGTCCGTGCCCCCCAGTCGAATCCGGCGAGCACGGCCTGCTCCAGCCCCAGCGCGTCCATCAGGGCGATGGTGTCGAGGGCGATGGCCGACTGCTGCCCGTTCCTGAAGGTCCGCGGCGAGACGAAGCGCGTCGTGCCGTGGCCGCGCAGATAGGGAACGATCACCCGGTGGCCCTCCGCCGCCAGCAGGGGCGCGACGTCGACGAAGCTGTGGATGTCGTACGGCCAGCCGTGCAGGCAGATGACCGGTGTCCCGTGGGCCGGCCCCATTTCGGCGTAGCCGATCTCGAGCAGACCGGCCCTGACCTTCTTGAGCGGCGGGAACGCAGTGCCTTCGGCAGTGCGTTCGGCAGTGCGTTCACGGAAACCGGCCGCACTCGCCGGGGCCGAGGCGTGAGCCGGTGCCGGCGATCCCGCCACTGTTGCGGCCACAGCGCCACCGGCCCCCAGGCCAAGGGCCTTGCCGAACATACGCCTGTTGATCACGTGAAGCCCTCCGTGCGTCTCGAAGTGCCGGCCTGCGAACGCTCCGCGCCTCGCAGGAGATCTCACACGCACGCCGGTCCCGAGGACCGCCGTTTTGGGCGTGCCGGATGACTGTGACACAGCATGCGTCACCGGTCAAACAGGTGACGCGCTTCAAGTCGCCGCACATCAGGGGTGTTTGGGTAACCAGGCTGTTCCGGTCGGCGCAGCCACCCGGGGTGAAGGTCCGCGAACTGGCGATTCACCAGTTCGGGTGATCGCGGCTGATCCGCCACTGCTAACCGCGAGGCAGGCGTACCCTCTTTCGCCCGGCCGGTTCCGGCGCCTCCGCGCAGGGCTCCTGCGGCTGCTGCCTGTGACATCCTCGGTGACGTGACGAGCGAGCCTGTCGAGGACGAGGAGTCCGGCGTCGTACCCGACGTCGTAGCGCTGGCCAAGGTGGTGGCCGCCTTACGCGCCGAGAACGAGCGCCTGCACCACCGGGCGTCCACGGCGGCCGTGCTGGAGCGCGCCAAGGGCGTGCTGATGGCGCGGTCGGGCTGCTCGGGCGCAGAAGCGCACGAGGAGCTGGCCCGGCGGGCGCGGGCCGACGGCCGCACGGTGACCGAGGAGTGCTGGATCGTCCTCGGTGACCTCCCGCAGACGGGCCCCCCGCCCTCCCCCGCCGTCCGGGGGGCCTTCGGCCCTCGCGGTCCGGTACCCGCCGCCGGGCGGCCCGGGCAGGTGCCGGAGCCTCGCGCGGAGCCGTGCGCGCCCGCCCGTCCCGCGCTCCTCGGCAGCCTCAGCACGGCGCTCGCCGGCGCCGCCTGCCTGCAGGACGTCGCGGAACGGCTGCTGGACCACCTGGCCGGGCCGCCGGTCCGGGCCGACGCCGTCCTCCTCTTCTCGCGCACCGTGCACGACGCCCTGGAGCTCGCCGGGCACGCCGGCGCCGGCGCCGCGGTCGCCGCTCAATGGCGGTCCGTGCCGCCCGTCGACGGCATCGCCCCGCTCGACGCCTTCCGCCGCGGCGAAGCCATCTGGCTGGAGGACCCGGCACGGGACGCGCAGCGCTACCACCTGATAGGACAGCCGCCGCAGAAGTGGCTCACCCGCGCCTGGCTCCCGGTCAGCACCGGCGGCAGGGTCACCGCGGTCCTGGGCGTCCTGCGCACGGTGGACGCCCCCTTCGGCGAAGACGTGCGCGAGCTGCTGCAGTCGGTCGCCCGGCTGTGCGCCGGGAGCCTTCGTACCGGGGAGATGTGCGCGGGGCCGCTTCTGCTGAACGGACGGCGCGGGCCGTCCGGTGGACCCGGGGTGTCCGGCGTCCCGGGAAGGTCCGGCGTCTCGGGGACGTCCGGCCCGTCAGGGGCTTCAGGGGCCTCAGGAGCCTCCGAGTGGTCCGCACCGGCCGGACAGCCGGTGCAGCCCGGGTGCCCGGGAGGGTCCGCAGCCGACGCGGCCGCACTCGTCCAGGCCGTCTTCGACGCCCTGCCGGGCCCGGCCGTCCTCCTCGCTCCCCTGCGGTCGCCGGCGGGTGACGTCGAGGACTTCCGCATCGACGCCGCCGCGCCGCACTCCGTCGACGTCGCAGGCCGGCGCGGCCGCCGCCTGGTGGGGCTGCGGGTCCTGGAGTGCTACCCCACCGTGGCCGGCGCCGACGCCTGGCGGGGCTACCTGCGGACGCTCAGCACAGGGACGCCGTACGAGAGCGAGCCCTTCACCTACGAGGAGGTCGTCGCCGGCCTGCGGCAGCGCTCCACCTACTCCGTCCGCGCGGTGAAACTCGGTGACGCCCTCGTGGTCACCTGGGTGGGCCACGACGACGTCGCCCGGCAGCAGGCCCTCCTGGCCGACCTGCAGCGACTCGGCAACCTCGGCTGGACGGACTGGAACCTCGTCACCGGCGCCATCAACTGGTCGCCCCAGGTCTACGCCGTCCTCGACCGCGACCCGGAGCTGGGCCCGCTGCCCCTGGAGGCCTTCCCCGGGGACGTCCTGCCCGAGGACGCCCCTGACTTCACCCGCGCGATCCGGGAACTCCTCGGCGCCGGCACCCCCGTCGACCACCCGGTCCGGATCACGACGCGGGGCGGTGTCCGGCACCTGCGGGTCGTCGCCGAAGCCGTGCCGGACGCCCACGGCACCCCTGTCGAAGTGCACGGTTTCGTCCAGAACCTCACGGCGCAGCGCACCGCCGAACTGGCCCTGACCGAGACCCGGCAGGCCGTCCTGGCGCAGCGCAACGTGCTGCAGGCGGAGCGGACGGTCGCCGCCCGCCTGCAGCACGCCCTGCTGCCGCTGCCCGGGCAGTCGCTGAACCTGGCCGGTCTGCGCGTCGACGTCGCCTACCTCCCCTCCCACGACGACCTCAACGTGGGCGGCGACTGGTACAGCGCCCTCGAAATGCCCGGCGACGGCGGCGTGCTCTTCGCGGTCGGCGACGTGGCGGGGCACGGCATCGACGCGGTCGCCACCATGGCCCAGCTGCGCTTCACGGCCAAGGGCATGGTCGTCACCGGTTCGTCGCTCACCGGCGCGCTGCACCGTCTCAACACCCTGCTCCTGCACACGCGCGACCACCACGCGACCGCCACCCTGGTGCTCGGCCGCTACGACCCCGCCGACCGCTGTCTGACCTGGGTCCACGCGGGTCATCTACCGCCCCTGCTCGTACGCCGGGGAAAGGCGGAGTTCCTCTCCCCGCCCGAGGGCATACTGCTCGGCGCCACGCTGCGGCCCTCCTTCGAGGAGGCCGTGTGCCGGATCGCGCCCGGCGACCACCTGCTGCTGTACACCGACGGCCTGGTCGAACGCCCCCGAGAGCACTTGGACGAGGGGCTCGACCGCCTCGCCCGCGCCGCCGAGACCGAACTGGCCGCGGACGGCCCCGGCTCCCTCGACACCTTGCTGGCCCGCCTCCTCCCGGACGACCAGCGCGACGACGTGTGCGTCCTCGACATTCACCTGCCCCCGTCAGCCTGACGAGCGATCTTCGCCGGGGGGGGCGGCTTCGACTGTCACCGCGGCGCCGGAACCGGGAGGGCTCCGGAGACGGGAGGGCTCCGGAAGCGGGAGGGCTCAGGACGTGCAGACCGCGACCAGTTCGGCGGCCTCCTCCACGATCGACCGGGCGAGCACGTCCAGGTCGGGTACGGCGACGGCGTCGGCGAGCAGGCCGTAGCAGACACGGTCCTCGTAGGTGGTGATGCCCACCGCCAGGGACTGCCCGGGTGCGAGCGGGGCCAGGGGGTAGGCCTCGCGGACGGGGCTGTCCGCCAGCGTGAGGCCGTGGGCGCCGCGCAGCGGGACGCTGGAGATGAGCAGGTCGTAGAAGAGGCGGCCCGAGCGGGCGATCAGGCCGCCGCCGAAGCGGTGGCCGAGGGGCGGAATGGCGTCGGCGAGCAGCGCCGCGGCGCCCGGCCCGCCGGCGGGGCCCGCCTGCTTGTTGCGCTCCATGGCCTCGCGCACCGCGTGCAGGCGGGCGAGGGGCTCCGCCTGATCGACGGGGAGGCGGATCAGGTAGCCGGAGAGCCGGTTGCCGGCGGCGCCGGGTTCGTTCGGGTCGCGCAGCGACACGGGGACGAGGGCTCTGGGCTGTACGCCGTCGCTGCCGTCGCCGCGCTTGTCGAGCCAGCGCCGCAGGCCACCCGCGACCACGGCGAGGAGGACGTCGTTGACGGTGCCGCCCGTGGCCTCGCGGACGCGGTGCACGTCCCGCAGGTCGACGACCGCACCGTCGGCGCGGCGAGCGCCGGTGGCGCGGGAGGTGAGAGCGGGCGAGGAGCGCACGCCCCAGGCGGCGCGGGCCATCGCCGAGCCGATCGACAGGGCCTGTCCGGCGTCGGCGACGGCGTCGCGCACCAGGCCGGGCAGTTCGCGCGGATCGGGCAGGCGCAGGGCGGAGCCGGCCTCCTGCGGCCGGGGCGCGACACCGGCCGGGGCGAGTGCTCCGTCGACGGCGGCGGGGTCCAGGAGCGACAGGACGTACGACGCGGCGCGCATGCCGTCCGCGTGGGCGTGGTGGAAGGTGAACAGGACGGCGAAGGACGTGCCCTCCGCGGCGGGGAGCACATGGGCGGCCCACGGAGGCCGTCCCCGCTCCAGCGGCTGCTGCATCAGGGCCCCGGCGGCGACGTGGAAGTCCCGTACGGGTTCGGTGAGATGTACGTGGTCCGACGGGTCGTAGCCGGGGGCGACATGACGGGCGGCACCGCCGAGGGGCAGCAGGACGGGGCGGATGCGGGTGTTCAGGCCCGGTATGCGGGCGGCGCGGGCCTTGAGCAGCCCGGCGGCGCGCCGGGCGGCGTCCGGGGTGTCGGCGTCGAAGACGACGAGCCCGCCCATGTGCAGGGGATGGCCGGAGGACTCGATGTTCCAGAAGGCGAGGTCGAGCGGAGTGAGTAGTTCGGGGGCCACTTCAGAGGTCACGGGGTCTCCGAGGTCACGGGGAACGGGAGCGCTCGCGCGTCGCGTGGGCCGGGGCCGGGACAGCGCTGCTGAACGTAAGCGATCCGAAGTCAATCCCCGTTGGTCAACTACAGTCAAGTGCGGCCATGTCACGCAACGTTAAGGATGACCGGATTTCATCATCGCGCCAGGGCCCGGGACCGGGACCGGGGAGCAGCTCCCGGGTGGGGGGTCAGTGGTGGGCGTGGACGACGGCGTGGCCCTTGCCGCGGCCGATCATCCACTTGTTGACCGGGGTGGTGATCAGGAACGCGACGGCGAAGCCGCCCAGCAGCGCACTCCAGAACAGCCCGTCCGACAGGTGAGCGTCCATCGCGCCCGGGACGAGAACGATGATGACGTTGTCGACCAGCTCCATCACGGCGATCGAGACCGTGTCGGCGGCCAGCGCGACCTTGATCGCGGACTTGACGTCCAGGCCGGCGCGGCGCACGGCGAACAGCGTGAAGGAGTAGCCGAACAGGAACGCCAGGGCGATCGCCAGCACCATCGTCTCGACGTTGCCCCACATCAGCGCCGTGCCGATGACCATGCCGAGGATCTCACCGAGGGCGCATCCGGTCAGGCAGTGCAGGGTCGCCTTCGCCGCCGTACCCCAGGACGTGCCCCACGACGTGCCCCCGTGCGGCCCGCCGCCGACGGGCGCGGTGTGATCCATGGCCGTCATCCCCGTTCCGTCCCGCACAGGCCCGCTCTCAGTGGGCCACACCAACCAGCCTATGCCCCTGAGGGGTATTACGTCGGGGGCGCGGGGACCGCCGCTGGTTTCCGTGCCCGTCATACCGGCGGCGGTCACGACGCATTCGCCGTCAGGCCTCGTGGACGATCCGGCCGTCGAAGACCGTCATGGCCACCGGCACACCGGCGATCTCGTCCGGGGGCGTGGTGCGCAGGTTGCCGCCGAGGACGCACAGGTCGGCCACCTTGCCCACGCTCACCGACCCCTTCCAGCTCTCGGCGAAGTCCTGCCAGGCACCGGCGGTGGTGTAGGCGGCCAGTGCCTGTTCCAGGGTCAGGCGCTGTTCGGGGCCGTGCACGTCGCCGCACGCACCGCGCCGGGTCACCAGGGCCTGCACGCCGGCGCGCCAGTCCGGGGCGTTCACCGGAGCGTCCGAACTGCCCAGGAGCGGCACGCCGGCATCCACCGCCGAGCGCCACGGCAGGAAGGCGTCGCCGGCCGGTCCCTGTGCCGCCCGGTGGATCGCGTTGGCCCAGCTCTGTGCCTGCGGCCCGAGGCCGATCCGGTGCCTGGCCATCGTGGGCAGGAGGCTCGCGGGGACGAAAGCGCCGTGCATCGCGATGTGCCGGGCATCGGCTCGCGGGTGGCGGCGCAGGGCGGCGGTGAAAGCGTCCACGACGGTGGGCACCCAGCGGTAGCAGTGCACCCCCACCTGGTAGCCGGCGGCATGAGCGATACGGACCATTTCGGTGAGTTCGGCGGCCCGCTCCTCGTGGGTGTTCCCGGCGACCAGCAGGTCACCGCCGCTGTCGGAGAACAACTTGACCCCGCGCACGGCGAACCGGCGGGCGTCGACACCGGTCGGCGGCGTGAATTCCCGAAGCGCCCTGTCGACCGCTGCGGCGGATCCACCGGACTGGGAGCAGGGCAGGAACAGCGCGCTCACCCGTGCGTCGAGGGTTCCGGAGCGGGCCAGGTCCACGTAGGCGTTGAGGGTCTCGATGCCCTGGGTGCCACCGCCGAGTCCGTCACCGCCGGGTCCGAGTCCCGGGTCGGTGAAGCTGGTGATGCCCTCCGCCCGCAGGCGGGTGAGCGCGTCCTGGATCGCCTGCTTGCGCTGCTCCCGGCTGCGGGGCGGGAGCAGCAGCTGGACCAGTGCCTGCCCTCCGTAGCGCAGTACGCCTGTGGGTCGCCCGTCGGCGTCGTAGTCGACGCCGGGCTTTCCGGTGCCGTCCGGCCCGATGTCGGTGATCCCGGCGAGTGCCAGGGCGCGGGAGTTGACCGCGCTGACGTGATAGCCGCTGTCCTGGAGGAACACCGGGTGGTCCGGCGAGACGCGGTCGAGGTCGTCGCGGTTCGGCTCGCGCTTCTCGGCCAGCCGTCCGGGATTCCACCCGGCGCCCCGGATCCACTCCCCCGCCGGGGTGCGTCCGGCCTCGGCCGCCACGGCGGCGACGATGTCGGCGACGGACTTCGCCGCGGCCGGGCCGAGATCCAGCGCGTACGGCGGGAGGTTCAGCCGGTACACCGCTGCGTGCAGGTGGGTGTCGTTGATGCCGGGCATCAGCGTCCGGCCCCGCAAGTCGACCGTCTCGGTGCCTCTGCCGGCGAATGCCCGGGCGCCGGTGTCCGAGCCCACGTAGACGACCGTGCCCGCCCGGACGGCGACGGCCGTCGCTCGCGGGCGGCCCTGGTCCATCGTGATCACATCACCGTTGTGGAGCACCAGGTCCGCCGCGCCCCGTCCGGACGCGGCGGCCTGTCCCGTACCGCCGAGCAGCGAAGTGGCCGCGGCGGCTCCTAACAGCCGGCCGACGCCTCGCCGGGACATCGTCGCTGTCAGGCGCTTGTCAGATATGGACACGGCAAATCCTTCCGATTCGTGTTCATGGAACCGGAAGAAACGTTAGGCCGACACCGCGGGCCGGTCACCGCTTCCCATAGGCAAGGCGGAGATTCTGCAGGCCACGGTCGGCGCGGAGCAGCGTGAACCCGTCGTCCAAGGTACGGAGGGCGGTGAGCGCGGACGTGCGGCGGCGACGGGACGTCAGGGGACGCCACAGGAACAGCACGAGTTGCCCTCCCGGACGCAGCACGCGCCCGGCTTCCGCCAGCGCCGAGCGCTTGTCGGACATCTCCTCAAGGCTGTAGCTGTACAGCAGCGCGTCGAGGCTCGCGGAGGCGAAAGGCAGGGCGTGCCCGTCCCCGGCCACATGGACGGTCGTGGCACCCGGTCCAGCACGGCGTCGGGCACGAGGATCGTGGGCCGCGGGGTCCAGGGCGACCAGGAGGCCGCCCGGGCCGAGGCGGGCGGCGAGGGCCGCGGTGTAGAAGCCGCCGCCGCTGCCGATCTCGGCACAGCGCATGCCGGGGACGGGGGCGATCCAGCGGACGTCACGGGACGGACTGTCGCCCAGGGCGGCTCTGACAAGACGGTGGCTGATGAAGGCATAACAACAGGCTGGGGTCCTGGGCATGCAGGATCCCTCCCCCGCGCCGACGGCCGCCGAACAGCCGGGCGGCCGAACGCGTCAACGGACGGCCGCCGGGCCGCGCCGGCCCCGGGCGGTGAGCGCGCCGTGGTTCGGCCGCGTCGCTGACCCGGGAGCCGAGGTCGATTGTCAGTGGTGGGTGAGAAGGTGAGAGCACCTAGTCGGAAAGAGGGGGAACGGCCATGTCCGGAATCCAGAACTACATCAATCACGTTGCTCTCGTGCTGGATGCCAGCTCGTCCATGTCGGGCCTGAGCCGCAAGGTCGTCGAAGTCGCCGACCAGCAGATCGCCTATCTGGCCCGCCGGTCGAAGGAACTGGACCAGGAGACCCGCGTCACGGTGTACGTCTTTGCGGACAAGGTGGAGTGCGTCATTTACGACAAGGACGTGCTGCGCATGCCGTCCCTGAAGCAGTTGTACCGGGTCGGGGGAATGACGGCTCTGCTGGCGGCCACCCTGAAGTCGCAGCGGGAGCTGGCGCAGACGGCTCAGCTGTACGGCGACCACAGCTTCCTGACGTTCGTGCTGACCGACGGCCAGGAGAACGCAAGTCATCGCTGCCCGGATGCCCCCACCAGGAACCAGGGCGAACTGGTCAAGGCCGTGGCCAAGATGATCGAGACGCAGGAGGACAACTGGACTCTGGCCGTTCTCGTGCCGGACCAAATGGGCAAGCGCGAGGCCATGCAGTGCGGTTTCCCCAAGGACAACGTGGCCATCTGGGACGCCACGAGCACACAGGGCCTGGAAGAAGCCGGGCAGGTCATCCAGCAGGCCACCGAGAAATTCATGATCGGCCGTACTCAGGGCATCCGGGGATCGCGAGCCGTCTTTTCCATGGGTGCGGATACGGTCAACGAGGACACCATCAAGGCGGCCGGCCTCACTCCGGTGAATCCCTCGGAATACCAGTTGATTCCCGTGGCACGTGAAGCGGCCATCCGGGACTGGGTCGTCGAATGCGGCCACACTTACCGTACGGGCTGTGCGTTCTATCAGCTGAGCAAGTCGGAGAAGATCCAGGCACGGAAGCAGATCGCGGTCCTGGAGAAGAAGACGGACCGGGTGTACACGGGGCCGGAGGCCCGGTCCCTGCTCGGCCTGCCGGACATGGAAATCCGCGTCAAGCCGGACCACAACGACGACTTCACCATCTTCGTGCAGAGCACGAGCGTGAACCGGAAGCTGGTTCCGAACACGCGGCTGCTCCTGATGAACTGAGGCCCTGAAGGCTTCAGCCCAGGTGAAGCTCCGTGCACGCCGGCCCGTGCTGCGTGTTGGCTTCGCACTCGCCCGCTTCGGACGCGTCGGGATCGGCTGCGGAAATCGCCACCACGGATGTCCCTGCCGGAGGCGAGAGCGGGATGTCGATCTGCTGGAAGATCTTTCCCTGGTCGTCCGGCCGCAGCACGCTCCAGTAGAGGTCCCCTGCCTTCGCAGGGGGCTGAGGACTCACGGACACCTCGATGTGCGACCACTTCCGTACCCCGTCAGCGCGGACGGTGAAGTGCAGTCTGGTGCCGGAGCGAGGGCCTTCGAGCCTGACGTCGGTGATGGTCGGGCGCCCATTGCCCCCTGCGGCCTGGGCGGCACCGACGACGGCGATACTCAGGGAAGCCATGTAGAAGATCACGCCGAGGACGAGCACGCCCGTCTCCGCCGGAAGTTCCCCTGATCAGACCAGACACCTGCCCAGGCGGTTCACCGGCGTGCTGCCTTCGCCTTCTCACCACGCGGTGTGAGGGGAGCCAGCACCGTGGGCTGCACCGCACCGGCCGCCGAGCCGTGCAGGAGTTCGGTCACCCGATCGTCCAGCAGCGGATCCTCGGTGCCGACGACGATCCGGGCGGGTGACAGGCCGGAACGGCAGGTCGGCCGCCCGGAACGCGCCGGTGATGCCGTGCCGGTCGCGCAGGCGGAGCAGCGTCACGACGCTCAGGTGGGCGCCGGCCGATTCGCCCCCGATCAGCAGCCGCCGGGTACCGAACTCGGCTTCGGCGTGGTCCGCCGGCCACCGGGCGGCCGCTTCGCAGGTGAGTCGTCTCGCACTCAGGCGGCGGTTCCGTTGCGTGCCACGATCCGGTACGCGTTGGAGAGGCGCGTCCGGCGGAGGAGCGGGGCGAGCAGTTGCTCCGCTCCGTACACGCCGGCCAGCAAGGGGACCGCCGACCAGAAGATGGCCGTACGGGCCTTGCGCTGGAGGCCGCTGGGTGGGACGGCGTGCCAGGGATCGTCCGCGGGCGGCAGGGCGTGGGCGAGGGCGAGGACCGCGGCGCCGGTGATGTCGAACGGGATGTGCGGCTCGTGCCGTTCGACGGCGACGACGGTGTAGCCGAGTGCTTCCAGTTCGCGGCGGAGGTTGGCGATCGGGATGAGGTGCAGGTGCTGGGGCTGGAAGTACGGCATCCACCAGCGGCCCAGGATTGCGCTCGACAGGCACTCGGGGTCCGGCACCTCGATGATCAGATGGCCGCCGGGGGCGAGAACCGTGCGGGCGGCGGTCAGTTCCGCGCGCGGGTCGGTGGTGTGCTCCAGGTAGTGGAACATGCTCGCCGCGTCGTACCTGCCCTCCAGCTTGGGGGCGAGGTCGGTGAGGAGACCGCGGTGCGCCTCGGCGATCCGGCCCTGGCGCTTGCCCTCGTCGGCTCCTTCGCTGACGTCGAGGCCGTCGAAGACGGTGGCCGGATGAACCGTTTTGGCCATCTGGGGGAAGTGGCCGTGCCCGGTGCCGACGTCCAGCCAGCGACGGGGCGCGCCGAACGGCAGGAGGGCGCGGGCACTGGCGAGGTAGCGCTTGCGATTGCCCTTGCCGTCGAAGACCCATGCGGCCAGCGCGGCTCCCAGGCCGTCGTAGAAGTCCCGGTAGTAGAAGTCCAGTCCCTCGGGCGTGAGCTGCGGGTTCTGGAAGGAGTGGGAGCAGTCGCGGCACTGGTCGATTACGAAGGTGCCGGGTTTGTGCTGGAGCAGGTCGACGGTGCGCAGCCGGGTCCGCAGGCGGGAGGAGTCGCACCAGGGGCACGTGGTGCGCTTCGGCGCGTGGAAGCGTTCCGTGCCGAGGGCGAGTTCGCGCTGGTAGTCGACGCGGAGCCGGGCGACCTCCTGGATGCGGTTCATGGTGTTCCTGGTTCTCCCTGTCGTGTGGGGGTGGCGAAGTCTTCGAGGTGCGTGACGGCCGCTGCGGCGCCTCCCGCGGCACGGAAGGACTCCTGGATGCGGCGGGCGGCCGCGCCGTACCGGGGGTCGGTGAGCACACCGTCCAGCGCGGCGCCGATGGTGCGGTGGTCGCTGCGGCCGAACCGGACCCGGATCCCGGCGCCCGCCGTGGTGAGCTGTGCGGCGATCACGGGCTGGTCGTCGCGGATGGGGGCGGCGACCAGGGGGACCCCGTGCAGCAGGGACTCCGCGACGGTGTTGTGCCCGGCGTGGCAGACGACCGCCGACGCCCTGGGCAGCAGGGCGAGTTGCGGTACGCGCCGCACGGCCAGCACGGTGTCGTCCGAGGTGCCGTCGAGCGCCCCGCCCGGGTCGGCGACGACGGCCTGGAGGTGCGGTGACCGCTCCCGTACGGCCGCCGCGCACTCGGTGAGGAAGCGGCCGCCGAGCTCGGTGTTGGCGGTGCCGAGGGAGACCAGCACGGTGCGCCGGCCCGGGTCCAGCCGCTCCCAGGGGAACGGCGCGGCGCCGGGTCGCTGCGCGAGGGCGGGCCCTACGAAGCGGGTCTGCGGGGGCACGGCGCACTCCCCCGTCAGGGCGGTGGTCGTGAAGGCGAGGACGAGGCCGGGCGAGAAGCGGGGGTCGTGGGTGCACGCCGGGTCGCCGAGTGCGTCCCGCAGCCCGGCCAGCAGTCCCCGGATCCACTCCTCCACCTTCGGCATTCCGGCGAGCGCGCCGGAGAACTCGGCGGAGGTGGTGGCGGAGGTCGCACAGGGGATGCCGAGCCGTTCGGCCGTCAGGGCCCCCGCGAGCGCCTGCTGGTCGGCGACGATCACGTCCGGGTGGAAGGCGGCGACGGCTCGTTCCACGCCGGGCGCCATCGCCGTGGCGAGCGGGGTGAGGAAGTCCTCCCACAGGAAGCGCAGTGCCGCCACGCCCCGGAGCCCGGGCGGTCGGTGCAGGTCGTGGGGTGCCGCGCAAGGGTGGACTTCGGCGTCGGGTCCTGCCAGTTCCCCGAGGAGTCCGGGGTGCCCGGCCCAGGCGACGCGGTGTCCGCGGCGGGTGAGTTCGGCGGCCACCGCGACGGCGGGGTTGACGTGCCCGACGAGCGGCGGCACGACGAAGAGGAATCGCCTCGGGGGCCTCGGGGGCCTCGGACGCCTCATACGCGGACGGCCTTCGCACGGTCGCCGCCCCGGTCCGGAGCCCGCTCCCGATCCCGCTCCCGATCCCGGTCCCGATCGCGATCCCCGTCCCGGTGCCCCGCCCGGATCCAGTCGAGCATGAGCGTCCCGACGGTCCGCGGGTCGCCCACGAGGACGGAGTGGCCGTGGCCGGCCACCTGATGGGTGCGGCAGTTGGGGAGCAGGGCCTCCAGCCGGGGCGCCGTGGCCGCGAGGTCGGAGGTGTTGCCGTACACCGCGAGGACGGGCACGTCGAGGTCCCGCCAGCGCTCCTCGGCGGGGATCCGGCTGGCCGCGATGTCGGCGGCGATCGTCGTCTCCTGCAGCAGCGGGCGGGCCCGGCGGACCAGCCGGGCCGAGTGCCGGCCGTAGTTCCCCTCGATCCAGGGCAGGGCCCGCCCGTCACGGAGTCTGCTCGCCGAGCCCGCGAGGAGGGTGCTCATCTTCGCGGCCCAGGCCGCGGTGGGCGGCTCGGACTCCACGACGAGGAGGCCGGCGACCCGGTCGGGGTGGCGCAGGGCGTAGTCGAAGGCGACGGTGCCCCCGAAGGAGTTCCCGATCAGGTGGACCGGCCCGGTCGTGCCGAGGCCGTCGACGAGGGCGGCGAGGTCGCCGGTGAAGTCCTCCAGCCGGTAGCCGCTGCCGGGCCGTTCGCTGCGGCCGTGGCCGCGCTGGTCGTACATCACCACGTCGTGTCCGGCCTCGGCGAGCGCCGGGGCCACGGTGAAGTAGTAGCTGGTCAGGTTGTCCGTGGCGATGCCGTGGACCAGGACGGCGGTGTCGCCGCCGGACGGTCCGATACGGGCCACGTTGAGGCGCGGGCGGCGGGCCGTCGTCACCCCAGACGCCCTGCGATGTAGTGGACCAGCTGCCCGGCGGAGAGTTCGATGATCTCGGTGAGTTCGAGGGAGGCGAAGAAGGCCGGGAAGTCGACACGGTCGCCGTAGCGGCGTCCGAGTTCGGCGGTGAGGGTGACCAGGTCGATGGACTCCAGGTCGAGGTCCTCGACGAAGCGGGTGTCCATGGTGACGGGCGTGTCCTCGAGGGCGATCTCGGGGAGTACGGCGTGCAGGGCCTCGGTGAGCTCGGCAAGGACGGCGGGGACGGCGGGGATGGCGG